>JAMLIA010000014.1 GCA_023954495.1 Thermomicrobiales bacterium
GCTCTTCTGGTGATCGGCCCCCAGCCATTCATGGACGCCTTCGCCGGCTACGGTCACACGGCGCGAATCGCGCTGATCGTCGGCGCGATTGCGCTGATCGCGATCGTTGTTCTCATCGGTCGCGAGCGCATGCGGCGTGGCATTGCGCGGATTCGTGAGGCATTCGCAGCCATCGGCTCGCGCATCGATCGACCGGCCGTCGCCTGGTGCACGGCGACGCTCTGGCTGTTGCAGGCAGCGGTGATCGCCAGCCTGCTCTGGGCGCTCGGCATGAGCCTGTCGCTGACGGCCGTTCTCTCGCTCTCGACGATCCCGCTCCTGCTCGGTCAGGTCGTGCCGCTTCCCGGTGGGCTGGGAGTCCGCGAGGCGGCGATGGTCGCACTGGCCGTGTCGGTCGGGATGAGCAGCGGCGAGCTACTTGGCTTCGCGATCTTGCAGCGCGTGCTGCTCGTTGTCGCGCTGCCGGTCGCACTGCTTGCGGTGCGCATCGCGCGGCGGATCGGAGTGGTTGCCTGATGCTGCGCCACCTGCCGACCGACACGGCGACCCGCAGGCTGCTGACGCTGTTCCTCATCGGCGGGGCGATTCGCCTGCTGGTGATGCCGTTCACGCTGCACTTCGATGCCTATCAGATCTACTCGCGGGCTGCGGAGGCGGCGTATCAAAACCAGTGGTTCGGCTTCACCAGCCAGTTCCTGATTCAGGAGTTGCACAACGTCTGGCTGCTGCTGATCCGTCCGTTCCTGCCGGACAGCGCCGACATCTGGTCACCGACTGCATCCACGCTGGGCGTCGGCGCGAGTCGGGCGGACTTCGAGCGTTTCCTGGCCTACGACCACCTGTTCCGACTCATCTTCCTGATGAAGCTGCCCTACGTCGTCGCCGACCTGACCTGCGCCTGGCTGCTGACGCGCCTCGTCGCCCCGGCTCGCCGGGTGGCCGTCGCCGCGTTCTGGCTGCTGAACCCGATCGTCATCTTCTCGTCGGCGATCTACGGGCGCCACGACAGCATCGCGATCCTGCTGGTGCTGCTGTCGCTGCACGTCGTGCGTGGCGGATCGGACGCGCGGCGGGTGGCGGGACTCGGGCTGCTCGGCGCTGCGACGCTGATGCGCTTCTTTCCGATCGTCATCGTGCCGTTCTTCCTGCTGGCGTTCCGGCGCTCACAGCGGCAGTTGCTGCTCTTCCTCGGACTGCTGGCCGGCATGGTCGGGCTGGTCGAGATCGCCGGGTTGGCTACCTCCGGCAAGAGCACGATTCTGACGGTGTTGAACACCTACGAGCATCTGCAGTACTGGTTCGATGCCGGCTTTTACCTGCGCTTCGACGACTGGATCCTGCTCTTCCCGGTCGTCTTCGCCATCTTCGTCTTCTGGGCGTCCGAGCGCGGCGTGACGGCAGACGAGTACCCGCGCTTCGCCGCAGTGGCTTACCTGCTTGTCTTTGCCCTGACGTTCTTTCACCCGCACTACGCCATCTGGCTGGTGCCGTTCCTGGCCCTGACGATCGCCTGGACGCCGCGCATGGTCGTCTATCACGCGATACAGGTCGTCTGCGTGCTGGTCTATTCGGCGCAATGGGGCGCGTGGACGACCTGGAATCTGCTGGAGCCACTGCTTGGGGATCGCGTCGCCAGCCTGCCTGATCCGGTCGAGGCGATCTCGGCGCAGATCGACCCGCGCATGTTCTTCGGCCTGTTTCGCTCGCTGCTGACTGCCGTGTCGCTCTGGATGGCCTGGCAGATTCTGCGCGGCCTGATACAAACATCAAACGGGCGCGGCAATGGCGTGCTGCGCCCGGACCCGGAGCGGATCGCGAAGCGGTCGCTGATCGTGCCGGGGGTGCTGCTGCCGCTGGTGCTCGTGACATCCGGCTGCACAACGCAGGTGACAGGATTCAGCAGCCCGGTCGCGCACGACTACAGCGGCCTCGCCTGGCAGCCGCTGACGCAGTCGGTGGAGCAGCCATTCCTGGCCGGGTCCGGCATCGCGGCGGCGGTGGCTGACGATCCGAAGACAACGCCGGCTGAGCTGCAGGCACGACAGGCGGCGCTGCCGGAGGACGTACGTTCCGGCGATCTGACTGAGATGCGCGTTGCTCTGCGCCTGGCCGAGGACACCGGAGGCGCGTGGCAAACCGGCGCGCAACTGGCGCTGCGCTACGCTCCGGAGCGTGACGAGCGCTTTCCGGAGCGCGATTTCAGCGCCTGGGACGCCGACGACATCTGGCTGCCTGGCGATGGCTTCACCGTCAGCCAGTCGTTCGTCGCGCCGTACGACGGGCTTGATGGCGTGACTATTCGCGTCGCCACGTTCGGCGGCGACCTCGCGGCGGGTCCGGCGACCGTTGGCGCTGTGGATGCTGAGTTGCGCGCGCTGCCGATCGACGGCTCGCTGCTCGCGACGTTGCCGGGCGGTACCTCAGTCGAGGCGCTCGGTTCTGCCGAAGGTTGGGCGCGAGTCCGGATCGATGATGGCCGCGAGGGCTTCGTCTCGCTCGCTGCGCTGGCGACGTATCAGCCGCCACTCAGCCAACCAGTAGGTTCGCTTCACGCCACGTTGCTGGATGCTGACGGCGCAGTGGTCAGTGAGACCGAGATTTCGGCCAGTGACCTGCATGACAACAGCCATCTGACGATCCGATTCAATCCGGTTGAGGAGTCGGCGAACCAGACGTTCAGCATTCGGCTGGATGTGCCGCCCGGCGTGACAGTCCGCGCGACCGAAACGGATGTCTACGCAGACGGCGAACGGTCCGACGCAGCGGGTGATCTCATCTTCCGACCGGAGTTCGTTGAGCCGCCGCCGCTGGTGCAGGTGTCGGTTGATGCGCTGCCGCGCCGCGACGGCTGGCTGGTACTAGACGACACGCCGTCCGTCCGAGCCGGTACGATCCTCGCGCTGATCGTCAAACCGGGCGCTGGCCCGGACGCGGACATTTTGCAGATTGGCATCACCGCCGACCGCGCGCCGTACGGCGGCTGGGTCGCGGATGGTGTCGATGGTGTCGGAGCGCTGGGCCTCCGGACGGTCTATGAGCGACCGATTGACGTCGGCGCGATCCTTGGCTCGGCGGGATCCGAGCTGCGCGCAGGAGCGCGTGCCGATCTGTTGTTTGCGGGCGTGTTCGTCCTGGCGTTGATTGGGCTAGCGGCGATGTCGACGCTGACCTTCCGTTCGTCCCTGAAGGGAGCGCGCTGACGTGGTTGTCGATCGATCCCGGCGGCGTTGCCTCCTCTGTGGAGTGTCTTTCGAGGGTCGCACGTTCCTCTGCCGCGCATGCTCCGACCGCTATCGTGGCCAGCCGGTGCCGCCCGAGGTGCGCAAGGCGTTCTACGAAGCGCTCGACCGTGAGTACCCGGCGCGCTCGAACACTTACGGCGCGTACAACGAGCCGACGGCGCTGCTGGCCGAGATCGAGCGGTTGCCGCGCGATGTCCGCATCCTTGAGCTCGGCGCAGGTGGCGGATTCCTGGCCTCCCGGCTGACCGCAAGTGGCTTCACGCGCCTGACGCTGAGCGACCTGACGGCGACCTCGCTAGCGGCCCTGCGCACCAACGCGCCGGACGCGCTCCTGGTCGGCGCGGATGCCGAGCAACTGCCGTTCGCCGACGCTGCATTCGACGTTGTCATCTCCAGCGACGTGATCGAGCATCTACCGGAGACTGAGCGGCACATCGTCGAGGTCGCCCGCGTGCTGGTTGTCGGCGGGCGTTACTATCTGAAGACGCCGAACCGCGTCATGGCCGATGCGTACTATCGCTTGCGCGGGCTGCACGATGCCTACTTCTGGCATCCCAGCATGTTCTCGCCGTCGGAGCTGCGCGACGACTTCGCGCGGCACGGCTTCGACGTGCGACTGCTGGCCCAGCCGCGGCTGACCGATGCGCAGCTCGCCAAGCTGCCGGGGCCGCGCGTGTTGCGGCCGATTGCGGGACGCGTCCCGCTGCGTTGGCTGCCGCCGATCCTGCGCCCGCACCTGGAGGCCGTCGCGACCAAGCGAAACATCGAGTGAGCAGAGAGGCTCAGTCATGCAGACAACAACCCAGTCGCTGTCTTTCTCCTGGCGCGATCTGTCGCTGGTCGGCACGCTGCATCTGCCGGAAGGCGATGAGCCTCACCCGGCGATCGTCATGCTGCAAGGCTCCGGCGAATCTGACCGTGACAGCTACGGCTACTTCCCGCCGATCCGAGACGCGCTGTTGCGTCGCGGCATCGCAGTCTATTCGTTCGACAAACCGGGCATTGGCGAGTCGAACGGCGACTGGCGTGGCTACGCGCTCTACGATCGCGCCGACCAGGGTATGGCGGCGATCGAGGCGGTGCGCGGCGCAGACGGGATCGATTCGCAGTGCGTCGGTGTCTGGGGTCACAGCCAGGGCGGCTGGATCGTCCAGATCCTTGCCGCCGACCATCCCGAGCTGCCGTTCGCAGTCGCCAGCGCCGGCCCCGGCATCGATGTCACTGCCCAGGACCTGTACGGCTGCGAGCAGCTGTTGCGTAAAGCGGGGTTGTCTGACGATGAGATCCAGCGTTCGCTGGCGGAGTTCGAGGCGGTCCACCATGCGGCCATGCGTGGCGACGACTTCACAACCGTCCAGCAGATGTTGCAGGGCGCGAAGGACGAGCTGTGGTATCAGTACCTGCCTATCGAGGATGCGGAATTCTGGCAGATGATGGTCGCCTTCACACAGGAGGCCTACGACCCGCCTGCGACGCTGGCGCGCATTCAGGGCCCGTTCCTGGCGGTCTTCGGCTCGCTCGACCCACTCCTCCCGGCGCGCGAAAGCGCCCGCATCTGCTCCGAAGCGCTGGACGCGGCCGGCAACGCGAACGGGACGGTTGCGCTGTTCAGCGGCGCAAACCACCGGCTACTGATCGAGGAGACGGGCGAGTTTGCCGGTGGCTATCTCGATCTGCTGGGTGCCTGGGTGGCGCGCTTCGCGGGGGTGGCGGATTCGTGAGCAGCATTGAGCGTACATCGAGCGGCGGCATGCGCTTCACCGGCGAGCGGGTCATCCCCGAGATGCCGGAGATGCGTGTCACGTTCATCCAGAGTCTCGCCGCCTATGAGTACGCGGTGACGATGGCCGACGATGCTCGCGTCATCGACGCTGGTTGCGGCGAGGGTTACGGGTCGGCGTTGCTTGCCGAGCGCGCGGCCTTCGTACTCGGGCTCGACCAGTCTGCCGAAGCGGCTGCCTGGGCGGCCGGGAAGTACGGCACGAGCGACCGGCTCGGCTTCGCCGCTGCGGACGTGACGGCGCTGCCGGTGGCCGATGGCGCAGTCGACCTCGTCTGCTGCTTCCAGGTCCTTGAGCATTTGCCTGACCCGGCTGCATTCTTGACCGAGGTGCGCCGAGCGCTGGCTCCCGGCGGCGCGCTGGTGCTGACGACGCCGAACCTGCTCGTAGCCGGGGCCCGGCCGAATCCGCACCACGTCCAGGACTTCAGCCCTGCCGCGCTGGAAGCCACGCTGCGCTCGGTCTTCGAGGATGTCGAGCTGCTGGGCGTCTTCGGCAGCGACTCCGTGGCTGCCTATCGCTCCAAGAACGACAGCGTCGTCAGCAAGATCGTCCGGCTGGATGTCCTCGGCCTGCACCGCCGCATTCCCGCCCGCATCGCCGAGCCGATCCACGTCGGCCTGACCCGTATCGTGCGGCGCGTGCTGAATCGCGGCAACCGCGATCTCGTCTCGACGTTGACGACCGCCGATTTCCCGGTTCGCGGCGGAGACGTCAGCCGGGCGATCGATCTGCTGGCGGTCTGTCGACGCTAGTCCACCTTCAGGTACTTGAACGCCTCGGCGTACTCCATCGCATCAGCGCCGGGGAACGACTTGAAGCGCGCGAATGCCGCGGCATCGCGTGCCCAGCCGGTCAGGGCCGAACGGAAATCCCAGTCGCCCATTTGGCTCTTGTGCGCCGCAAGCGCATTGAGCTTGGTTTCAAGGTGCGCGCCGATATCGATGAACGTGTCGCATTTCGCCAGCGACGAACCGATGTAGACCTCGCCGACCTTGTGTGGCTCCAGACCCTCGGCCAGCAGCTCCGGGAAGGTGAGGCGGTCGCGGGCAGACGGGAAGACCGCCGCCAGCGTGGCTTCGCCCATCGCCAGGTGGTCGGGATGCTGGATGTACTCGGAGCCCTCCCAGCGCGCCGTCGGGTCCTGACAGAAGACGACGTCTGGCCGCACCTGCCGGATGATGCGGGTGAGGTCGCGGCGCATCGCGAGATCCGGCACTAGCTCGGCATCGCGCATGCGCATGAAAACGATCTCGCTGACGCCGAGGGTGTCGGCGGCGACCTTCTGCTCGGCCTCGCGGGTTGCGACCAGCTGCTCGCCGGTCATGTTCGGGTCGTCGCTGCCCTTGTCGCCGCTGGTGCCCAGCACCAGGATGATCTCGTCGCCTTCGGACGCCCAACGTGCCATCGTGCCGGCGCAGCCGAATTCGGCGTCGTCCGGGTGCGCCATCGCGACCATGACGCGGCGCGAGGTTCGTGGTTCGGTGTGTTCCTCAGTCAATCTGTGTCCTCCGTGTGTTGCTCGCGCCGTTGCTGGCGCGTGACTAATTGAAAGCCGTCGCGCCGCGCGCGATGCGGCAGACGGCGAGTGGGCTTGCCGTGATGGTCTGCTCCAGCGTCGGCAGGGCCGAGCGTTCGATCAGCACGAGCGCCGCCCCGCCATCACCGCCACCCATCATTCGCGCGCCATATACACCCGGCACCCTGCGCGCTGCTGCGACGAGCGCTTCTACCTTCGGATGGCTGATGTCGTAGAGCGCGGCCGAGGATTCGCCCGACGAGTTCATGATCCGACCCAGCTCGACGAGGTCGCTCGCCGCAATCGCCGCCTCCGCTTGCTTGACGCGCTCGACCTCCTGCACGACATGCCGCAAACGCTGGTCAAGCGGAGCTGGCAAATGCGCGGCGGCAGCTTCCAGCTCCGACGGCGCCAGATCGGCCAGCGCGTTGATCTGATAATCGGCGTGCTGCAGGAGCTGGAGAGCCCGCGTGCATTCGGCAACCCTGGTCGGGTAGCGCGACGTTCGCAGCGAGTGTGGCACGCCCGAATCAATGACAACAAACACCGTGTCGCCCTGCGGTGGTGTGAGCCGTTTGATCTGTTCGCGCTGGTTCGAGAAGCGCAGCAGACCGCCAACGATCGATGTCACCTGATCGAGCAACCCAACCGGGATGCCGAGCCGATGCTCGCCGGCTTGCGCGATCTGCGCGATGCGGAACCTGCCGGAGTTCGACGCCGTGATCCGATCCAGCGCGCCGACGAGCGCGACGAACAGCGCCGATGACGACGCCAGCCCCAGCCCGAGCGGGATCGTTCCGCGGTAGTACAGCGCCGCACTGGTCAGCTGCATGCCGCCTTGCAGCGCAGCAGCCACGGCTGCACGCGGAAGCGCGTACCAGTCGGGCGAATCTGCCAAAGGGCTATCGGGCGCGTCCCGGATGCTTCCGAGCGGTTCGCTCATCGTCTCGCGACCAACGTCGGGCGCGGCCACCGTCAGCATGCCGTCGTCGCGGCGTTGCGCCGCGACGGCGACCCAGCGATCGATCGCAGCCGAGACCACGTTGCCGCCGTTGTAATCGACGTGGTTGCCGACGATCTCGATCCGACCGGGGGCCAGAATCGTCACGTCCGGCGCACTGCCCCAGATCGCCGTCGCTCGCCGACGCACGGGAATCGCAAGATTGGCATCGGCCGGGACGTAGCCGAAGCCATTGTCAGTCTCGATGTCGCCCTGTTCGCGGTTGTTCCCTGACATGGGGCTGATATTAGCAGTTGCTGTGAGATGCGGGGGCGTTGTTGGGTGTGCATCGAGCAGTCGCAATCGTTCGTCCTCTGAGTCGGACTGCGTCGGGCGGGTGGGCCGACGCCGATACGTCCGTACGACGATGTCGGCGTCGGCTCTTTCATCTACGTGCTCTCCATGCTGGAGCTGTTGCGCCATTCATCGACAACCAGCGTATTTCCCTATACTTCAGCACACGCTGCTGTAACGCCGAGGCCATCGTGTTGAGGAGGGCTGACGATGCGAAACCTGCTGGGTCGCTTGCTGCAACGCTCGTCGTCTGACCTCGAACGCATCGCTGCGGCGTGGGCGGTTGAGCTGAGTGGTCATGAGCGTCACGCCGATGTCTCATTCCTCTACCGCACGATGACTGACATCTGGGCCTTCCGGGATGTCTGGGAGCGCGTCTCGCCGGTCGGCAAGCGGTTGTTGCAGGTGCTTGATGTCCACGATGGCGCAGCCTGTCCGCCGGATGAGCTGGCGCGCGAGGCGGGCATCGAGCGCGAGGCGGCGGCGCGTGAGCTGACGGTGCTCTACGACTGTGGACTGATCGCCGCCGAAGAGGCTTCCACCGACGCCGCGCGGGGAGAGCGACCGGTCTTCCTGCCGCGTGAGACGGGCCTGATGATCGAGCGGATTGAGGCCGAGCAGGCTACCGATACGCGCTGGGATGCACCGCTCGATCAGTTGCTGGCGACCGTGCCCTACCCCGAGCTGGAGGAAGCGGCGACAGCCTGGGGGGCGCGCGTGATCCCCGCCATGCACGCGCGCGGCGAGCTGGTCGGGCTGTTGCAAGCGCAGCTGTCGCGGCCGGAGCGGGTCAGTCGTCAGATTTCCACGCTGTCGCAACCGGCCCGCAACATCTGGGCGCGGCTCAAGACGGCCGGCGGCACCGTGCCGCTGGATGAGCTGCTGGCCCCGGCGGACGTGCCGCTGCAGACACGGCGGCGCATCCTCCGT
This sequence comes from Thermomicrobiales bacterium, assembly GCA_023954495.1. Taxonomy (NCBI): domain Bacteria; kingdom Pseudomonadati; phylum Thermomicrobiota; class Thermomicrobia; order Thermomicrobiales; species Thermomicrobiales bacterium. The sequence goes on from JAMLIA010000014.1 coordinate 8,767, forward strand.
GAGTTGGCGGCGTCGTTGCTGGTCTGGCACAGCTACGCGTCAGATGGGAGCCGGTTGGCGGTCGTGCCGTCAGCTATCCTCAATCCACCGCCGGTGGAACAGGAGCCGCCGCCCGATCTGCTCGTAGTCGACGATGGCGATGTCGTCGAGCCGGAGTGGCTCTTTCCGTACGCGGCGACCTGGGATGTATTGACGATCCTGCGCGATGTTGCCAACGCCGCGCCGCGCTGGCGCGCGCTGGCTGACGGCGATCCTGCTATTCTGCGCCGCTTTCGTCGGCGGCTCTGGTGGGCGGATCGCGAGACGCACGACCTGCCGACTGGCTACGTCCCGTTCATCGTCCGTACTGCCGCGCTGGCCGGCATTGTCCGCGAAGATGATGGGCGCGCCGTCCTGGGTGAGGATGCTGGCGGCTGGCGGGAGCGCAGCTTTGCGGCAGCGAGCAAGCGGCTGGTTGCCGCCTGGTTGGTGGCAGAGGACTGGGTCGAGGGCCGCGAGCGCGTCGATGCCATGCTCTACGGTGCGTCGTGGCCCGCTTTCCGCGAGCGGCTCATTACTGCGCTCGGCGAGCTTGACGAAGGTCAGTGGTATGACCAGGAGCGCTTCATCGAGCGCCTGCTGAAAACGCACCCCGACCTCCTGCGACAGGCATCGGTTGTTTCAGTCGGGTCGGTGCCGCGAGGCGGACGCGTCGATGGCGCGAACGCGATCCAGGACCGTCGCGAGCAGATCCTGACCCTCGTGACTGGCACGACCCTGGAAACTGCCTGTGTCTGGCTCGGCATCATTGAGCGTTCGACGATCCTGCAGGACCGTCGCGCTGTCCTGCGGCTGACTCCGTTTGGGCGCTGGGTCGCCGGGAAGCGGGTTGAGCCGTCGGCACCGTCGATCGGCCCCGCGCCAATGGCGGTCGGTGCCAGTTTCCAGGTGCTGCTCTATCGTCCCACGCCGCGCCGCGTCTGGTCCCTCTCGGCGATAGCTGAATTGCAGTCGCTTGATCGCATCTCGACCTGGGGACTGACCGCCGAGGCGTTCACCGGAGCGCTCGCCGGTGGGCTGGTGCTGGCGCAGGTCGTCGCCTACCTGGAGCGCCAGAGCGGTGCGCCGCTGCCACAGAACGTCGGATTCACCCTGGCCGAGTGGGATCGCGGCTATCGGCGTATCTGGCTACGGCGTGCGGTGCTGCTGGTGTCGGAGGAGGGCGAAGAGGGCGAGCCGGTCGTCGCGGCGCTCAAGGAGGCCGGGCTGGAGCCGGAGCTGCTCGCAGATGGTCGCATTGCGTTGATCTATGACGAGCCGGACGCCGGCGAACGACTCTACGGCGCGGCAACCCGCGCCCTGCGCGAGCGCGGCTTCGCTCCGCTGGCCGATCCCAAGTCGGTGCCGCGAAAGCGCTAACGCGGACCCAAGTCGAGCGACTCTTCCGTCATCCACCTGTGAACTTCCCTTGACTCCCCATGCTCGCTGAATTACCCTATATCCGATCAGGATAGTCGGGATTATGCCGTGCCTCCCAATGATGGTGAAGAGCGCTCGGCATCAATACAGGAATGAGGGTGACGGTGGGCACGTCTGAAGCAGGAGTCCAGAACTCCGAACGCGCACATGAGCTGATGAGGCAGGCGCACGACTCGGGCTATCGATTCCCGGAGGGGTTCAACGGCTTCCGCGCGAAGCTGTCGTATCAGATCGGCATGACGGAGGCCGAGGCTGATCTGATTGTGCGGGGTCCGCACATGATCGAGATCACCGCACCGGACGGCGTGGAAGTCAACCCGTGGGTTCGGCGCGAACTGATGTCGATGGCCGGACACCGCTGGCATCTCCCGTACGAGGAAGCCGACGGGAAGCACGTCCTGACGCTCGATCCGGATGGCGACGAGGACCCGCTCGGTCAGCGCATCGGTGTGCGCAACGACTCGTACGACTCCTCGTATCGTGTGGCCAACGGGCGCGTCGCGCAGGTCAATCGCAAGGTCGGGCCGATGCGCTTCTCGATCTGGATTCAGGGGCGAGTCGACACCGGCGATGGTCGCGAGCTGCCGAACTACTTCACGGTCAGCTACTGGGATGCCAAGTCCGGCAAGTTCCAGCGCAGCGACATCTACACCGATCGCTATGCGGATGTCGATGGCGTCTGGCTGCCATTCGAGCGCCGCATTGTCACGGCGGACGATGACGGCATGCGATCCCAGCGGCTCGCGCTGACCGATCACCAGTTGCTGACTGCTGAAGAGGCCGGAGCGGACGCGGAAGCGCCGTATCACCACGTCCATCAGGAGTCGGAAGCGGCGTCACAGCCCGGCGACGAGTAAGTGAGACGGCGGCCGACATGAGCCGACCGCCGCACGTGTGGAACAGCACCATGTTCGCAGGATGGCCGCTGCAACGGTCATCCTGCTTAGCCACCAGCCGCCTCCGCGATGAAACGGACGACGGCCATCGGCGTGATGCTGCGGTTCGAGTGTAGCACCCAATGCGGGAACCTCGGATCGGGCATTGTGCCGTCGAAAGGATGAGCAGATGCTCGCGCGTCCCCTCCGGTTGATGCGCTCCCTCCTGGTATTGATCCTGATCGTCACGTTCGTCGCCGCCTGCGGTGGGGACGACGACGACAGCACTGCTGCCGCGACAGCGACGTCGCCGGCAGCTGCCGAGGCGACGTCGGCTCCGACCGAGCCGCCGGCCGAGCCGACCGAGACCGCCACGCCAGAGCCGCCTGAAGCGACGGCAACAACGCCACCTGCCTCGCCAACAACCGCGCCGACGGCGACAGTCGAGCCGACAGTTGAGCCGACTGCCGCATCGGGCCAGTCGCTGCCGGTGACGGTTACTGATGCCGACGGCGTCGAAGTGACCGTGACCGACACCAGCCGGATTGTTGTTCTGTCCGGTGACGTGGCTGAGATCGTCTGGGCAGTTGGCCTGGGTGATTCGGTCGTCGGCACCGACATCAGCGCGACCTATCCGGAAGGGGCCGCTGCGCTGCAGAACATCGGCTACCAGCGCACACTGGCCGCCGAGGGTATTCTCTCGCTCGATCCAACGCTGATCATCGGTGGCGCGGCTGCCGGACCGCCCGAGGTCATCGAGCAGTTGCGCGCGACCGGTGTGCCGGTCGTGATCATCGCTGACGCGACTGGCCTGGACGGTGTCGGCTCCCGCATCCGCTCGGTTGCCGAGGCGCTGGGTGTTGCGCCGGTCGGCGACGAGCTGGCGACGACCGTTGACGGTGAGATCGCGGACGCGCTGGCGCTGGCTGAGACGGCCGAGAGCGAGCCAACCGTCCTGTTCCTCTATGTGCGCGGCACATCGACGCAGATGATCGGTGGCATCGGCACGACCGCTGACATCCTCATCGACGCCGCCGGTGGTATCGACGCCGGGTCGGCAGCCAACATCCAGGGCTATCAGCCACTCACCGCCGAATCGCTGGTGACGGCGAACCCCGATGTTCTCCTGCTCCTGACGGCCGGTCTGGAGTCGATCGGCGGCGTTGATGGCCTGATGCAGATCCCGGGCGTCGCCGAGACGCCAGCCGGTCAGAACGGCAACGTGCTCGACTTCGACGATCTCTACCTGCTGAGCATGGGCCCGCGCACCGGCCAGGTGCTGCACGACCTGATCCTCGGGCTGCATCCGGAGCTGGGGCAGTAGGGTCATGGTGGCAGGCACACACCAGCCCGCATCATCCACGAAAACGCCCGAACGGGCCGGCGATACCATCGTCGGCCCGCCGGCCAGCGCCCGTATGGCTGGTCGGCGAGCCATCGTGCTGGTCGGCAGCAGTGTCGCGCTATTGGTCGCCTTCCTGCTGAACGTCGGCGTCGGAGCGGTGTCGATCAGCCCGATTCAGGTCGTCGGTATCCTGCTGTCGCACGCCGGTATTCAGACGGACATCGCCTTCACTCAGCAGCAGGACGCGGTGCTCTGGGCGATTCGCCTGCCGCGAGTCACTCTGGGCCTGATGGTCGGTGGTGGGCTGGCGATCTCCGGTGCGGCGTTGCAGGGTGTCTTCCGCAACCCGCTCGCCGAGCCGGGACTCGTCGGCGTCACCAGCGGCGCGGCGGTCGGCGCGATCGGGATGATCCTGCTGGGTATCTCGCCGTTCGGACTGCTGACAATCCCGATGGCTGCGTTCGTTGGTGGGGCGATCGCCACTGGCGTCGTCTATCTGTTGGCGCGGCAGGGCGGCCGGACCGAGGTCGTTACGCTGATCCTGACCGGCATCGCCATCAACGCGATCGCTGGTGCGGCAACCGGTTACCTCACCTTCCTGGCATCTGATCAGCAGTTGCGCTCGATCGTGTTCTGGTCGCTCGGCAGCCTCGGTGGCTCGACCTGGCCGGCGGTGCGCAGCATCGCGCCGTTCTTCATCATCGGTGTCCTGCTCATGCTGCGCCTGTCGGCCTCGCTGAACGTCCTCGTCCTCGGCGAGAGCGAGGCGCGTCATCTGGGCGTGAACACCGAGCGGGTTCGCATCGGGGTGATCGCGATCGCGGCGATGCTCTCGGGCGCGTCGGTCGCTGTTGCCGGCATCGTCGGCTTCATCGGGCTGGTGGTGCCGCATCTCATCCGCCTGATCGCCGGGCCGGACCATCGGCTGCTTGTACCGGTCTCCGCGATCGGTGGCGCGGCGCTGCTGATGATGGCCGATCTAGTCGCGCGCACGATCGTCATCCCGACCGAGCTGCCACTCGGCGTCGTGACGGCGACGATCGGCGGGCCGTTCTTCCTCTGGCTGTTGCACCGCACGCGGCGGGCGCAAGGTGGATGGGGGTAAGCAATGCTGGATGAGAGCGTATCGGCAAACACCGCCGTGCTGAGCTGCGAGCACCTGTCCTACGCCATCCACGATCAGGTACTGGTGGACGATGTGCAGCTTGGCGTGTCGCCGGGTGAGGTCGTCGCGCTGGCCGGGCCGAACGGAGCCGGTAAGTCGACACTCCTGCGGCTGCTGGCCGGCGATCTCGCGCCGACGTCTGGCGTCGTCAGTCTCGGCGACGAACCGCTGCGCAACATGAGAATGCGCGATCTGGCGCTGCGTCGCGCCGTGATGCCGCAGCAGCACGTCCTGCAATTCGCCTTCACCGCCTGGGATGTCGTCATGATGGGCCGCTCGCCGCACGGCACTCGCTCGGAGCCGCCCGGCGGCAGTGCAGACGTCGAGATCGTCGTCAACGCGATGCGCCGTACCGAGACGGACTATCTGGCGGAGCGGACCTATCCCAGCCTGTCGGGCGGCGAACAGGGCCGCGTCACGCTGGCGCGGGTGCTGGCGCAGGCCACGCCGATCCTGCTGCTTGATGAGCCGACGGCGGCACTCGATATCCGCCACCAACACCTCGTCATGGAGGTCGCGCGCGAGCTGGCCAACAAGGGTGCGGCGGTGCTGGCCGTGCTGCACGATCTGAATCTGGCCGCCGCCTATGCGGACCGGATCGCACTGCTGAATCACGGATGTGTCGCCGCCATTGGCTCGCCGTGGCATGTCCTGACCGCAGAGCGCCTGACTGAGGTCTTTGACTATCCGGTATCAGTGAGTTCGCACCCCACGCACGGCTGCCCGCTGGTGATAGCGTTGCCGGGCGATTCGGCACGGCAAAGAGACGTTGCGACACTGGCCGCGATGCGTGCCTAGATCGATTTGGTGCGCGGGTCCAGATAGTCACGCAGGCCGTCGCCGATCAGGTTGAAGCCCAGCACGGTGATCGAGAGCGCGATACCGGGGAAGGTGATGTACCACCAGGCATCGCGGAAGAAGTTGCGACCGTCCGTGATCAGCCGCCCCCACTCGGGCGTCGGTGGTTGAGCGCCGAGTCCGATGAATGACAGCGACGAGGTCGCCAGAATCGCGTAGCCAATATCAAGCGTCATCTGAATGATTATCGGGCTGACCGAGTTGGGCATGATGTGCCGCACCAGCACGCGCCGATCGGACGCACCGGACGCACGCGCCGCCTCGATGAAGTCGCGCGACCGGATCGTCAGCACCTGCGCGCGCACTAACCGCGCGTACCACGGCCAGTAGACCGCCGCGAGGGCGATGACCGCGTTGCGCAGGCTCGGGCCGAGAGACGCCGAGATGGCGATCGCCAGAATCAGCGCCGGGAAGGCGAGGAACATATCGGTGAAGCGCATCAGGATCTCGTCGACCATGCCGCCCGCATAGCCCGCAACCGCGCCGATGACTGTCCCGACGCTGACGGCGACAGCGAGGATGACGACGGCGATGATGAGCGAGTACTTCGCGCCGGCGACGACGCGCGAGAAGACGTCGCGCCCGAGGTCGTCGGTCCCGAACCAGTGCCGCGCCGACGGCGGTTGAAACTTCTCCAGGATGCAGGAATTCGTCCCGCCGCACTTCGGCGCTGTCGGGTGATATTCCGGCCCGCGCGATTGCACCAGCGCCGTGCCGAAAATCGTCATCAGCAGGAACACGAGGATGATGACGGCCCCTGCGACGTTCAGCCATTTGCGACGGAAGAACAGCCGGTAGAACTTCTGCAGGCGCAACCGGAAGGTGGCTTCCTCCTGGAATGCCGCGCGCCGTTCGGCTGCTGACAATGGCTGCTTCGCGGGGTCGATGCTTCCGGGGCTGGACACCGAGTTGTCAATGCTCATGAAAAATTGATCCTCGGATCGATGACGACATACAGCACATCGACGACGAGATTCACGAGGACATACACCACCGCAATCAGTAGCGTCGTCCCCATGATCGCGTTGTAGTCGAACTGGTTTACGCCGGTCACAGCGTAGCGACCGAGCCCCGGCCAGGAGAAGACGATCTCCACCAGCACCGCGCCGCTGAGCAGGATGCCGATCTGAAGACCGACGACCGTCAGTGTCGGCAGCAGCGCGTTCTTCAGTGCGTGGCGAACGATAACGGCGCGTTCCGCCAGTCCCTTCGCCCGGGCTGTGCGGATGTAGTCCTGCCCCAGGATCTCCAGCATGCCGCCACGGACCATGCGCGTCACGACCGCAAGCGATCCATAACCCAGGACAACAGCCGGCAGGAACAGGTGCTTGGCCGCCAGCCAGAAGAGGTGCAGATCGCCGTGCAGCAGCGCATCGACGGTGTAGAAGCTGGTGATCTGGCCGGGCGGGTCGACTCCAATTGGCAGCCGTTGACCGTCCGGTAGCCAGCCGAGCTTGCTGAAGAACAGGAACTGGAGCATCAGCGCCAACCAGAACGACGGCATCGCCAGACCGCTGATCGAGACGAGCCGACCGATGTTGTCAATGATGCTGTTTGGCCGGACTGCAGAGAGAACGCCAAGTGGCAGCCCGACGATTAGCGACAGGACGAACGCGGCGAACGCCAGCTCGGCGGTGGCCGGCAGGTACTGGCGCAGGTCGTCGGTGACCGGGCGGCGCGTGCTGGTGGAGTCGCCGAGATCAAGCGTCAGGATTCCGCGCATGTAGCGTACGTACTGCTCGGGGAGCGGGTCGTCGAACCCGTACTGCTTGCGGATCTTCGCGACCGATTCGGCGCTGGAGCGCGGCCCGGCGACGAGTCGCGCCGGGTCGCCGGGAATGACCCGTGACAGCCCGAACGTAATGAGCGACAGCCCAAACAGAACGAACACGAGAAATATGAGACGGCGAACGATGAGTCGGAGTACCAACTTGGCAGACTCCTCGCCATACGAGAGGCTCGCGTTGGAGCAATCGCTCCCCCGCAGGCTCCTGAATATTGGGATGGTTCGTTCTAACAGGTACGCGAAACGAGGTCAAGAGTCTACGACATCTGAGGAGGAGCCACCCGACGCATTGCGATTCGCGTCGGGTGGTGCTGGAGTGATTACAGGCTAGTCGCCGGCGAGGGCGATGCAGGCAAAGCCGCACTTTGCCTGAGTCGGCACACCGAAGCGTGCGGTGTGGCGGGCAGGCTTCCCGTTCGGAAAATGCTTCTTGTACTCCCGATTGATCTCATCATAGTCGGCGGAGTTGGTAATCAGGAATGTGACCTGGATGACATGGTCCATCGTCGTGCCGGCTTCCTCCAGCACGGCCTTCATGTTGTCCAGCGCCGCGGCGGCCTCTTCGGTTGCCGTCCCGTGGATGCCGGCGGAGATACCCGACACGAACACCAGCCCGGCTGCCTTTGTCGCCCGTGAGAACGGACGCGCCTCATCCTCTGTCGGCTCGCCAAAGAATTCGATTCCGTGCATCGAACACGACCCTTTCTTCCTGCGTTCGGTTGTGAGTAGTTGCCGCGCATCATGCCAGCCCGCTGGGGCGCAGGCAAGTCCGCAGCTAGAATCGCAGGCAGGTTGGAGCGAGATGGAGTGTGAGCCGGTGAGTCGTGTCGCGTCGGAAGTCCTGGAAGCACTGCAGCGCCGCTACCCGCAGGCGGCGGTCGAGGCGCAACCTGACGGGGGCGTTGCCGTTGTCGATCGTGATGGTTTGGCTGCGAGATACCGGATCGTTTCGCCGGATGCGCTGGAGCAGGTAGAGCGCACGGCCCGCATCCTCCGGAGCGGAATTCTGCGGTCGCTGCCCAGGAGCGTGGCTTCCGGTGCGATCGAGGTGGTCTCAACCGCGTCTCGCGGCGACGTTTTGCTTGCGCTTGATGCCCCACGACTCTCGGAATCGAACATCGACGCAGCATCAATCCGGCAGATCCTCGGCGCGCTGGCCCGGATGCACGCGGTGTTTGCCGGATTCCCGGCGCGATTGACGAGCAGCCTCGGCCTGCTGCCACTCGGCCAATGGCTCTCGCTGGATCGGCCAACTGAGGAGTCGTCTGGAGCGGTCGTCGATGGCTGGCGACGCTGCGCGGAGCGGATCGGCGGCTCGTGGGCGCAGATAGACGCGCTGCTGGCCCGCCCGGCCCCGCTCGTTGAGGCGTTGCGCGATTGCCAGCCGACGATCGTCGTCGGCAATATCGTCCCAACCGAACTCTCTGTTGAAGACGAGCGCGTCGTCCTGCACGACTGGACGCTCGCCACGCGCGGCCCGGGTGCGCTTGATCTCGGACTGTTCGTCGCGGCGGCTTCCGGGCAATCACCGCTCTCCATCGCCGAGTGCGTCGAGGTCTACCGCGTCGAGCGTGCGGCGGCTGGCCGCCTGCCCGCTGACGGCGAGCGCTGGGAGCGCGAGCTTGCCCTCGGCTTGCTCGCGGGGTTCCTGCGCTGCGGCTGGCAGCTAAGCGCCGACGCGGACACGCTGGCTGAGTGGCAGATAATCGTTTCCAACGCTTGCGACGCGATTGGTTGACGCTCTGGTGGCGGCGCGTGCGGCGGACAGGTACGGTTTCAGTATGACGAATTGCGCCACGCCTGATCTTTTCAGACATGCCTGAGCCAACCTCGATACAGGTCGAGCTGAGTGGCCGATCTGTGCCGATCACACTGCGCGTCAGTCCGCGCGCGCGGCGACTGCGCATGCGCGTGCTGCCTGGTGTCGGCGTTGAGGTCGTGCTGCCGCGCGGCGTCAGTCCGGACGACGCGCTCCGCTTTGTGCGCGCCGAATCTGCCTGGGTGCTGCGTCAGGTCGATGCATTAGCAGCACGCCCGCCCCTGCTCCAAATTCGCGAAGGTGCGCAGATACCGTATCAGGGCGGGACGCTCGTGCTTGTCATGAGCGAGAGCAGGCGCATTCGCCGTGTTGGCAATTCGCTGCACATCCCGTCTGGCAGCGATCACGCGGCGATCGAGCGCTGGTACCGCGCCCAGGCGCGGCGGATCTGCACCGAGCAGGCAACCGTCTTCGCGGCAACGCTGGGCGTCGGATTCGGGCGTATCGCCATCAAGGACACCAGCACACGCTGGGGTAGCTGCTCGACGAAGCGCAACCTCAACTTCTCGTGGCGTTTGCTGCTCGCGCCGCCCAAGGTGCTGCGCTACGTCGTCGCCCACGAAGTCGCCCACCTGCGCGAGATGAACCACTCGCCGCGATTCTGGGCCGTCGTCGAGACGCTCTGCCCGCAGTACCGGGAGCATCGCAGGTGGTTGCGGACGCACGGCGCTGATCTGGCAGCCTGGCCACGGGTGGCGCAAGAACACTCGTGAATGCACGAAAGGACATCTCGTGATCGGTCGAATGCTCAGCCTGCCGTTCGTCATCCTCTGGAGGCTGATTTCGCTCGTTCTCAATCTCGCCGGCCGTCTGTTGACGATCCTGATCGGCCTCGTGCTGGTTGTCGTCGGCGTGCTGCTGTCGCTGACGATCATCGGCGCGATCGTCGGTGTGCCGCTGATCATCCTCGGCCTCAGGCTGGTCGTGCGCTCGTTGCTGCCTTAACGAGCAATCTGTTCGGTACCGCTTCAGTAGGTACCGCTTTGACAGGTACAATTCCGCCGACAACACTCGCTATGCGCAACGACCCGCAGAGGAGCCATTGTGATGCAGGCTGAAGCCACCACCTCGTCGGCGACCAGTTCCCACGCTACGCCGACACAGGTCGATTCGGCGATCGTGATCGACTTTGGCAGTCAGACAGCACAGGTCATCGTTCGCCGCGTTCGTGAGGCAAACGTCTATTGCGAGCTCGTTCCCTGGGACGCCGACGCGTCGGTGCTGGAACGACTCCAGCCGAAGGGCATCATCCTCTCCGGCGGCCCCGAAAGCGTCTACGCCGAGGGCGCACCGCAGCTCCCGGAATGGGTGATCGACAGCGGCCTGCCGGTGCTGGGCATCTGCTACGGCATGCAGGCGTTGGCGCATGCGCTCGACGGCCGGGTTGCCGCGTCGGAGCATCGTGAGTTCGGGCCGGCGCGCGTCAGCCGCGTCGCCGATCATCCGTTCTTCCGCGACCTGCCGGAATCATTCGATGTCTGGATGAGTCACGGCGACCGGATCGAGGAGGCTCCGTCCGGATGGCAGCCGTTGGCTCAGAGCCCGAACTCGCCGATGGCGGCAATGGGCACTGAGACGCGGGTCGGCGTGCAGTTCCACCCCGAAGTCGCCCACACGCCGCTCGGACGGATGATGATCCGCAACTTCCTGTTCGACATCTGCGGTTGCACCGGCAACTGGTCGTCCGGCTCGTTCATCGAATCGACGATCGCCGGCATTCGCGAGCGAGTCGGCGAAGATCGCGTGCTGTTGGCGCTCTCCGGCGGTGTCGATTCTGCCGTCGCGGCTGCGCTGATCCACCGCGCTATCGGCGACCAGCTAACGCCCGTCTTCGTCAACAACGGCCTGTTGCGCGAGGGCGAGCCGGAGATGGTGCAGGAGGTCTTTGGCCGCCACTTCGGCATGAACCTCGTCTACGTCGATGCGACCGACCGCTTCCTCGGTCGGCTGAAGGGCGTGAGCGACCCGGAGCAGAAGCGCAAGACGATCGGCGACGAGTTCATCCGCGTCTTCGAGCGCGCCGCCGTCGAGCAGAGTGGAACGCGACCATTCCGCTATCTCGCGCAGGGCACGCTCTATCCCGACGTCATCGAGTCGGCCACGCCCGACAACAAGTCCGCCCACAAGATTAAGACGCATCACAACGTCGGCGGACTGCCCGAGGATCTGGCGTTCGACTTAATCGAGCCGCTGCGCTTCCTGTTCAAGGACGAGGTTCGCGAGGTCGGGCGTGCTTTGGGCCTGCCACGTGACATCGTCGAGCGACAGCCGTTCCCGGGGCCGGGGCTGGCTGTGCGGTTGCTCGGCGAGATCACCGCTGACGACCTCACGATTCTGCGGCGAGCCGATGCGATCGTCCGGCAGGAGATCGAAGCTGCCGAGCTGGATGATGACGTCTGGCAGTACTTCGCCGTCCTCCTGCCGGTGCAGTCGACCGGCGTGATGGGCGACTACCGCACCTACGCCAAGGTCTGCGCAATTCGGGCCGTGACGAGCGAAGACGCGATGACGGCCGACTGGGCACGCTTACCATACGATCTGTTGGCGCGGATGTCGTCGCGGATCATCAATGAGGTAAACGGCATCAATCGCGTTGTCTACGACATCTCCAGCAAGCCGCCGAGCACAATCGAGTGGGAATAGTCGTGTCGATGAATGTCCTGGTCGTCGGACCCGGCGCGCGTGAGCATGCGCTGATCTGGAAACTGGCTCAGAGCGACCGCGTCGAACGCCTCTACGCCGCGCCCGGCAATGCCGGTACGCACGATCTCGCAGAGAATCTGCCGATTCCCGTCAGCGACATCGCCGGGATCGTCGACGCTGCGAAGATGCACGCGATTGATCTCGTCGTCGTTGGGCCGGAAGCGCCGCTGGCCGACGGACTGGCTGACGCTCTGCGTGCTGAAGGGCTGGCTGTGTTTGGCCCCTCGGCGGCGGGTGCGCAGATCGAGAGCAGCAAGGCATGGGCGAAGGATCTCATGGTCGCCGAGGGCGTGCCGACGGCCCGCGCCGTCACCTGCGATTCGCTGGCGGCTGCGCTGACTGAGCTGGAGGAGATTCCCGGTCCGGTCGTCATCAAGGCGGACGGACTGGCTGCCGGGAAGGGCGTCATCGTCTGTACCGAACGCGACGAAGCAGTCGCCGCGGTGCGCGCGATGCTGATGGAGCACAGCCTCGGCGCGGCCGGCGCGCGTGTGCTGATCGAGGAGTGCCTGATCGGTCCCGAAGTCTCGCTGCTGGCGCTGACCGATGGAACGACGATCGTGCCGCTCGTTCCGGCCTGCGACTACAAGCGCGCGTTCGATGGTGACGACGGCCCGAACACCGGCGGCATGGGTGCCTACACGCCGACGTCGCTCGTCCCACCGGAGGTGGTCGACGAGTTGGTCGAGACGATCATCGCGCCGGTCGTGCGCGGCATGGCCGCCCGCGGCATCGAGTATCGCGGCGTCCTCTACGCCGGCCTGATGATGACACCCGACGGACCGCAGGTGATCGAGTTCAACTGCCGCTTCGGCGACCCCGAGACGCAGGTGATCCTGCCGATGCTGGACGCCGACTTCGCCGATCTGTGCCTGGCGACGGCCGAGGGCCGCCTCGGCGACATCGCGCCGCCACGCTGGCACCCCGGTGCCTGCGTCGGGGTCGTCCTCGCAGCCGGTGGCTACCCTGGCGCGTACGCGAGCGGACGACCGATTCGCGGACTGGATGCGCTGCCGGACGGTGGCGTCGTTTTCCACGCCGGTACGTCGAGCCGCGATGGCGACACGGTCACAGCCGGTGGCCGGGTGCTGACTGCCGTTGCACGCGGCAAGGATATGGCGGCGGCCCGCGAGCGCGCCTACGCCGTCGCCGCCGCGATCAACTTCGACGACGCCTTCTATCGTCATGACATCGCTGCGCGCGAGGTTGCGGGGGACTAGCCGCGCAGGTGTGCGTAGATTGACGTAATCGTCTTGGCGTCGGCGATTTCACCCGAGGCGATCAGCGCCGGGACTTCGTCAGGCGTGACTTCCACGATCTCAATCTCTTCATCTTCTTCAGGAGTCGCGCCGATCTCGTGCAAACCTGTCGCTCGATAGGCAATCAGCTCTTCATTGCACCAGCCGGGGCTGACCAGAAAGCGCACCAGCGGCTCGACACTGTCCGCCTGTAGCCCGACTTCCTCGTGCAGCTCGCGTACGGCGGTCGTCAGCGGGTCCTCGTTTGGCTCGCACGTACCGGCCGGTACCTCCAGCAGCGATCGCCCAATGGCGTAGCGAAACTGACGCACCAGCACCATGCGCCCGTCATCGCGGACCGGTAGAATCGCAACCGCGCCGGGATGCTCGACGACTTCGCGCGACCCGATGCGGCCGGAGGGGAGTTCGACGCGGTCGACACGCACGCGGATGAGCTTGCCATCGAACGCCAATTCAGACGAAATACGCTTTTCGGTCATCGTCTCTGTATCTCCAGACATAGCGGGCAAAAGAACGTACGCATCGTATCGCGAATCTGAAAACGTGAGGCGATTCCGTGCCATTCGCGATATGGTTAACTACACTGGCCATGCGCGTCGGCAGCTCTTTGCGTTGTCGCGTCCGGTGCGCCCTGCTGCCGCCGTCGCTGAATTTGCACCCTGGCAGGGTGGGCATGATTTGTCGGTCGACGAGATACGGGAATCTAGAGTGAGTGTCGTAGAAGATCAGCAGCGTGCCGGTCTGTCGTGGCGTTTGCGGCTGGCGCAGGAGCGCCAAACCGCAGCGGCGCGCGATGAAAAGACCGGGCAACGAGCTCGCCACACCATACAGGCATTGTTGATTCTCGCTATTCCGGCGTTGTTGCTGCTGGTCAGCGGCGTGCTTGCCGGCCTCCCCGCTCGCGGAAGCGAAATCGAACGTGGCGTCCATGTTGGTGGCGCAGCGCTGCCCAATGGCGACCGCAGTGCGGTGATGGCCGAGCTGGACACACGCTTCGCCGCCTTTCTCGAACAGCCAGTCACCTTCCGCCTGGACGATCGCACGATTGAGACGACTCCCGCCGATCTGGGCGTGACCTTCGATACCGCGGCTACCTACGAACGCGTGCTGAATGTCGGACGCGGCAACGTGGTGAGCGCAGGAGCTGAGCGTCTGGCGGCACACACCTGGGGCGTCGACGTTGCGCCAATCTATCGTTACGACTCCACCAAGCTCGCCAGCGTGCTTTCCAGCCTCGGCGAGGGTCGGGTCACCGCGCCGGTGAACGCCACCTTCTTAATCCAGGGTAGTTCGCTGATTGTCAGCCCCTCTGCCGATGGAACCGGCATCAATTCGCGCGACGTTGAGCGCCAGTTGCGCAGCGCGATCACGGGCCTCGCCGCCGGCGACATCAACGCAAGTGTCATCACCGTCAAGCCAACAACGACGACCGCCGCGCTGGAGTCGATTACCGATGAAGCGGTGCGGGCGCTGAGCAGCACGTTCTACCTGTCCGATGGCGGCGAGTACTGGCAGATTACTCCGCAGGCGCTCGCCTCGGCGATCGGTGTTCGCGACGGTCATCTGGCGCTGAACCCGCTGGTGATGGACCCGATGCTTGACACGCTGGCTCCGTCGATCAACCACGACTCGAAGGACGCCGAGATCCTGCTGCGGGAGGACGGCGTCTTCTATATCAATGACGAAGTGCCATCTCGCGCACTCGACTTGCGCGCCAGCCGCCTCGCGATTCAGCAGGCGCTGGCCTCCGACACTCACACGGCGGCGCTGGTCGTCAACGAAGAGCAACCCGCCATCACCACCGCGACGCTCGATCCACTGCTGGCGCGAGCAAACGACATCGTGTCGCGCGGCATGGTCGTGACCTGGCCGGACGGCGAGCAGGGCCTCGATGCCCACGCGTTCGCCGATACGCTGCGCATCGACCCCGTCGCGCAATCGGTGACGGTCGATGACGATGCAATGTTCAAAGTCATTGAGCCGATCGCGCGCTCGGTGAGTCGACCCGCTACCGGCTATCGTTGGAAGGACAACACGATTGTCGCGCCCGAAGGCGCGCTCCCTGGCCGGACAGTTGATATCGCCTCCAGCGTTCGCGCCGTGACGCGTAACACACTCGGCGGCGAGGGCCGTACGGCACTGGTCGTCGACGAGCAGCAGGATCCGGCCTCGGGCGATTCTGCCATCGTCATCAACGAAGTCCTCGGGTCGGCGTCGACCTACTATGGCAGTTCCAGTTACAACCGCCTGACGAATGTTGAGGTCGCAGCGGCGGCACTGGACGGCGCGCTGGTTGCGCCGGGCGGTACGTTCAGCTTTAACAACGCCATCGGCGGCACCGCGACACTCGATGACGGCTATCAGGTCGGCTTCGGCATCGTCGCCGGTGAGAATGGCGTGCCGCGCACGGTACCGTCTGTCGCCGGTGGCATCTGCCAGGTGTCGACGACGGTGTTCCAGTCCGCATTCTGGGCCGGCATGCCGATCGGCACACGCAACTGGCACCTCTACTGGATTCCGAACTATGGCAACGGCCCCGGTGGCCTGACCGGCCTCGATGCGACCGTCGATCCGGACTATGGACTCGACTTCACCTTCTACAACCCGACCGATAGCTGGCTGGCGATTCGGGCGGTGGCCGATGGTGAGTGGCTGACGGTCGAGCTGTGGGGCACCGCGCAGGGCTGGCAGGTCGAGGTTGACGACCCGGTCATATCGAACGTCGTCCGCGCTGACCCGACGATGGTCTACCAGCCGAGCGATCAGCTGGGTTCGGGTGAGCAGATCTACGTCGAGCACGCCGAAGACGGCTTCAACGCCGCCATCCATCGCGTCGTCAAGGATCAGGACGGCAACGTCATCGACGACACAACGTTCAATAGCTACTACCAGCCGTCGCGCAACGTGACGCTGGTTGGGCCGTCGGTCACGATCCCTTCGCCGGACACCTCAACACCTGAGGTTGAGGACACGCCGCCGGTCGTTGAGGAGCCGGTGGTCGAGGACGAGGAAGAGACCACGCCGGACGTCGAAGAGCCGGTCGCCCCGGAGACGACCGTTGAGGCCGTCCCAACCGAATCGTCCTATGACGATGGCAGCGAGGTTCCGGCCCCGGTCGAGTAGCCCGTCGCGAGACACAGGACGCGCGAACTTGCGCGCGGTGAAGCTGCCGGCGGTGGTAGCCTCGTCCGCTCCTTGTCATTCCGAATGCATACGCGAGATCTCCCACCTGCATTGGAGCGAATCGAGCGGGTGGGAGATTCCTCACTGCGGTTCGGAATGACAGGACAAGAGGGTGGCTGTCGGCCCGGACTTCTCGCCATTGCTGGCATTGCCGACCCGCTGGACTGGCATCCTCCATGTTCGCCTGTCATCTTGAGGTCGCAACCGAAAGATCTCCCACCCGTCCGACACAGTCCAACGCAGCGCAGGAGACAGCCTGCGAACCCACTGAGCCACGCGGCATACATCAACGCGGCGACAATTCAGTGACGTTCCTCATAGACCGACGATGACGCGAGTCGTACGCTTCGGGATGGATTGAACGACGGACCTGAAATCTGAGGAAGAGATCGGGATGGCGAATACAGAGAGCCTGCCGCAGCCGGGATCGATGCGCGAGCAGGTGTTCGGAACTCCGGCCGAGCGGCTGGAGCGGGCGAAGCGCCGCCTGCGGATTGTGCGCTGGTTTGCGCTGGCGGACCTGCTCCTGCTCGTGGTGCTGACCGCAGCATCGTTCGCCGGCAATCGCGAGCTGGTCGGCATTCTCGGGCCGATCCACGGCGCGAACTTCGTCCTGCTGCTGGTACTGGTCGGGACGGCCGCCGCTGACGGTCTCTGGAGCTGGTGGTTCCCGTTTGCGGTGCTCATCACCGGCGGACCTCCGGGCGCACTGATCGGCGAGTGGATCGTCGGTCGCCGATTGGGGCGGGCCTGATGGATCTGGATACGACGCTCACCTGGCTTGTTCGCTACGGACACGTCGTCTTCGCAGCCGGTTGGCTGGGGGGATACGCCGCGCTCGCGCTAGCCATCGTCCCGCTGCTGGAGCGTGACCGGAGCGCTGGTCTGGCGCGTCTGGCAGTCGGGGCGGCACGGACGCTGACCTACGTCGGCGCAGTCACGATGTTCTTCGGTGTCTTTCTGGTCACGCGCACGCGCGGACTGGAGAACCTGATCGGTGGCGAGTGGGGCACGATCGTTATCGCTTGCATCGTCATCGCTGTCGGGCTGGTCGGCATCGGCGACGGGCCGCTGCGTCAGGGGCTCGTCACGCTGGTCGATACCGGCGATGGCACCGCGGCGCGGCGCTGGGCGATGGTTGGCTTCGTGCTGACCGTCATCGCGATTGGCCTGATGACCCGCGCGGTCTACGCCTCAACCTAGCTCAGGCCGGGCGGCGCGCGCGGTGGATCGCGATCAGGCCAAGGCCGAAGGTGCGGTACTGGATGTCGGTGAATCCGGCCCGACGCATCGTCGCCGCCAGCTCCTTCGGGCTGGCGAACGCCGCCGCAGACTCCGGCAGGTACGAATAGGCGTCGCGATCCCCGGCGACCACCTGTCCGAGGATGCGCGCGACAACGCCGAATCCGGCGCTGAGGACGCGCCCGATGACGCCATCGCGTCGCGCCGCCTCCAGGCAAACGACTCGCCCGCCCGGAACCAGCACCCGCAGCATCTCGCTGAACGCCCGCTCCTGATCAACCACGTTGCGCACGAGGAAGCCGCTAGTGACGCAGTCGAACGACTCGTCGGCGAACGGCAGCGCCAGCGCATCGGCCACCGCGAAGCGCATGTTCGTGATGCCCTCGCGCTCGGCGCGCGCCTCGGCACCGGCCAGCATCTCCGGGACGAAGTCGGCGGCGACGACTTCGGTCGCGCCGAGCCGCTGCAGCGCGAAGGCGATGTCGCCGGTGCCCGACCCGAGGTCGAGCGCGATCGCGCCAGTTGGGTTGGCCGCACGCGCCGTCACGCGCTTCCAGTAGCGGTGCCGACCGGCCGTCATCAGGTCGTTCAGCAGGTCGTAGCGCCCGGCGATGCGTGCGAACATCGAGCGCACGTAGGCGGCCTTTTGCTCGGGCGGCGGCAGGTGTGCTCCGGATTGCGTGGAAGACATGTTCGCGCGGTCTCCTGTTCGGAATCTCAGCCGATGGTCGCCAGTGCGATCCCGACCGCGTAGAGGCAGCCGAGGACCAGGTGCAGACGGGCGATGCCTTTCACAGCGGGGTGCAATGCGGCCGGCACCGTCGTCGTCTGAAAACGCCGGATGATGCCGGGCGCGAGTGGCAGGGAGAGCAGCGCCAGCAACGCAGTCCACGGCACGACGCCGGCGAACGCCGCCGTAACGATCACAACGTACGCCCCGCCCAGCAACGCCGCCAGTACGCCGATGCCAACACGCCGACCGGCGACGATGACGAGCGTACGGCGGCCCTTCGCCGCATCACCGACCATGTCGCGGATGTTGTTACCCAGCAGGATCGCGGCGACGAGGAACGACACCGGCAGGGCCGCAACAATGACCTGCGCAGTAATCGTCTCCATGTGGACATAATAGCCAAGTCCGACGAGCAGCAGCCCCATCAGCACAAACACCTGCGCCTCACCGAACGGCGTCCAGGCGACCGCCTTTGGTCCACCGGAGTAGAGGAACGCGCCCAGCACCGACACCGCGCCGACAGCCAGCAACCACGGCGTCACGGTGACGACGAGATATAGCCCACAGAGCAGCGCCAGCGCGAGCGTAACCAGCGCGCCGCGCAACACAGCGCGGTCGGTCAGATGGCCAAACACGATGCTGCCGGAGTTGCCGACCGATTCGTGCGTATCGAGGCCACGATGGTAGTCCTCATACTCATTGAGCATGTTCGTCGCCGCCTGAATCAGGATCGAGCAAATGAGCATCGCCGCGAATCGATCGGCGTAGAATGTGCCGTCCCAGGCCGCCAGCGCCGCGCCAACCAGCACCGGCACAGCGCCGGCCGTCAGCGTGAACGGGCGAATCAGCGGAAACCAGTTGGCGATGTGTTGACGCACTCGCGTGTCCCTTGTAGCGTGCTGCCACGACAGGTCCGGCCGGCCGCGCGAGCGACCCCGACCTCCACCAGCGTAGAGTATGGCCCGTCGCGATCGTGAGTGGCGAGGAAGTGTGAGTTCAATGGCGAGCGAGATCCTGCGCGAACAGCAGGACTATTACAACAAACGGTCGAGTGAATACGACGAGTGGTGGCTGCGGCAGGGGCGCTACGACCGCGGCGAGGATGAAAACACCGTCTGGTTCGGCGAACAGGCGGAGGTTCGCGAGGCGTTCGCCGCACTGCCGTGGGCGGGCGATGTCGTCGAGCTGGCCGGCGGCACCGGCATCTGGACGCTCTGGCTCGCCCCGCGCGTTCGCCACATCACCGTGCTGGACGGCTCGCTGGAGATGATCGCGATCAATTCGGCGCGGCTGGAAGCGGAGGGTCACACTGGCCGCGTGTCGTATCGCCAGGTTGATTTGTTCAACTGGCACCCGGAGCGCCAATACGACGGCCTGTTCGTCGGCTACTTCCTCTCGCACGTCCCGGAAGCGATGTTCGACGAGTTCCTGGGCAAGCTCGCCGCAGCGCTGAAGCCGGGCGGCTACTTTGCGATGATTGACGGACGTCGAGACGAGCGCTCATCGTCGCCGGACCAGCCACCGCCGCCCCCGGAGACGGAGGTGATGACGCGCCGCCTGAACAGCGGCGAGACCTTCCAGATCATCAAACGCTACGACGAGCCGGAACCGTTCACCACAGCGCTGGATCAGGTCGGCATCGACGCCGATGTGCGCACGACCGCGACGCACTTCATCTATGCCACCGGTCGCAAGCGCTAGCCACTATCGCTCCTTTCATAACAGGAGTATGCTGGCGACAGACGCATCATTGGCATGAGAAGAGAACGCGAGAAAGGGGAGAGCGGCTCAATTCATTGACCATAGTCTTGCCTTGCATCACACACCTGCACACATCCGAAGGAGAGGCAGACCATGACCACCACCGCCAGGCAGGGCGACCTCGCCCTCCTGAACGACACGATCGCCCAGCAGCTCCTCCAGTCGCTGAACCCAGCCCGTCTCGCCTACATCTGGCACGACGGCACACCTCGCGTGACGCCGATCTGGTTCCACTGGGACGGCGAGACCATAGCAGTCGCCGGCCCGCCCGACGCCCCGAAGCTTGAGGCCATCCGCGCCCACCCACAGGTCGCACTGACGATCGACGATGCATCCAGCTGGCCGTACCGCGTACTGTCAATCCGCGGGACCGCAACCGTGGACCTCGTCGACGGCGTCGCGCCGGAGTACGACGCCGCTGCCCGGCGCTATTTCGGCGAAGAGCAGGGCAGCGGCTGGGTTCAGATGATCACCCAGATGATGTCGCAAACTGGCCGCGTGCGCATTCAGCCAACCTGGGTTGGTATCCTCGATTTCGAAGCGCGCTTCCCCGAAGCCATCGCCCGACGCATGCCACAACCGGGAGCGGAAGCATGAGCGACGAGACCAGCGCAGCAACCCTCGCGACGATCGAGCGCTTCAACGAAGCGTTCAACCGCCACGATGTTGACGCCGTGATGGCGCTGTTCACCGACGATTGCATCTTCGAGAACACGTCGCCGACACCGGACGGCGAGCGCTATGTCGGGCAGGACGCTGTGCGCGCATTCTGGGAGCAGTTCTTCGCCTCGTCCCCGCAGGCGCACTTCACCGCCGAAGACATCTTCGCCGGCGGCGATCGCGCCTGCGTCCGCTGGCGCTACGACTGGGGCGCTGGCCACGTGCGCGGCGTCGACGTCTTCCGCGTCGTCGATGGCCGCGTCTCCGAGAAGCTGGCCTACGTCAAGGGTTAGATGCGCAGCCTGTCGCTTTCATTTCACGCCCAGGGTTAACGGCTCAGCCGAGAGATCTCTTCTCTGTTGGACTGCGTCCGGCGGGTGGGAGATCTCTCACTGCGGTTCGAGATGACAGGACAAGTAGGAGGTTGCCAAACCAGGTGCTCGTCATTGCCGGCAATGGTGAGCACAGCGACCCGACAGCCACCCACGTCCTCTGTCATTTCAAGGCCGCAGCAGAGAAATCTCCCACCCGTCCGACATAGCCCCACGCAGAAGAGCGTCCTCGCATGCGCGCTCAATAGCTTGACGCAGTGTTTTTGTCAGGCGAGTGAGCCGCCGCCGATACTTTCGTAGGGACAGCGCTGGCGCTGGCAGACTGAGCGCCGCCACCTACGTACTATGCGCAATCACCATGACATAAACAATCCGACAGAAATACGTAACGTGTGCATTCTAGACTTGCGAAACGCGTAATACATTCACGTACTCTATACGATTTGAAACAATCCTTGTGCTCCTAGTCTTTGAAGTGCGGGGGATTCCCGCACAGCGAAGCAGCGAAAGACAGGAGCACCACAATGGCAACTCGATCGACGGCAAACCACCCGGTGCAAGGCGGCTTCCACGATCTCGGAATCCTTGCAGCAATCGTCGTCACGTTCCTGATCGGCATGGCGCTCGGCAATGCCGTCCGACCCGTCAGCATCTCGAGCTGGTTTGATGATGACTCCGCCACCGTCAGCACAACCAAGCCCATTGCGGCACACGTACCGGACCTGGCTGGCGAGGGCGTCATTCAGGCGCAGCAGGAAGGCGTTGCCGCCGTCCAGTCGCAGCCCATCGAACGTCGCCAGGGGCCGGCTGCACTCGATGACGACCCGATCGTCGCCCACACGCCAGAGTTCGCCGGTGAGGGTATTCTCCAGGCGCAGCGTGAGGGCGTCGCCGCTCCACTGCCAATGGACAGCTACGAAGCGAAGCTGCAGCGCCAGCAGAAGCTCTACACGGACAACGGTCAACTCTATCCGCCGGTCGTAACGACCAATGCCACGGATACGGCGGCCCCGTTCAGCGACCCAATGTTCATGAACCAGAACCTCTACCTGCCGGGAACAACGACGACCGCGACGGAGAATTCCGTTTCGCCACATGACTTCCGCTTCATTGAGGAAAACGTCTATCTGCCAACGTCAGGCTCGGTGAATGCCGGAGGCGGGCGATTGACCGGACAACTCCGCTAGTCATCGTCAGACTCGGGGCAACGACGGCCCAAGATTCACCAGAAGCGCCGACGATCAACGACGATCGTCGGCGCTTGTGCTTGTTGACTTTCACAACGCTTGCGTTGCGAATCGTCGGATTGTTCGATACCCTGCCCATAGCGAAGACGCGTTTGAATGACCCGACATAAGGAGGACTGGGATGGCCGGAGCTACCAAGACCGCAAATGTCAGCTGGAGCGGCAGCCTGATGGATGGCAAGGGCACCATCAACAGCGTCGGCAGCGGCGCGATCTCGAATCTCGGCGTGACCTGGAAGAACCGCGCCGAGGCCGAGGAGGGCACCAGCCCCGAGGAGCTGATCGCCGCCGCCAACGCCGCCTGCTTCGCGATGGCTCTCTCGGCCGGCCTGGCCGGTGGCGGCCACGCGCCGGAGAAGCTCGACGTCACCGCGAAGTGCACCTTCTCGCTCGATGGCGGACCGAAGATCACGACGATGGATCTGCACGTCGTCGGCACCGTCCCCGGCATGAGCGCCGAGGAGTTCAAGGCGGCCGCCGACGGCGCAGGTGTTAACTGCCCGGTGTCCAGCGCACTCAAGGGCAACGTGACGTTCAACGTCACCGCCGAGCTCGCCTAGCAATTTCACGGAGGGCGATCCGCTCGGGCCGCCCTCCGTCCCTCCCGCCCGTTCTCATCTTCCTCACCACACCCGATTGTCCGCAGGTATCGGCTATCATCGCGCCGACCAATCGTGGGCATCTGATGGATGAAGTGGGCGAACGCCATGACACAACCAAACTTCACAGAATTGCATTACCTTGCGACGTCCGCCGAGTGGCGTCCCGATCGCTACTACACCTGGGATCTGCTCACTGAGCTGCTGAACGAGTGGGTCAGCGCATATCCCAATCTGGCAACCTGCTCCAGCATCGGCCGCAGTGGGGAGGGTCGCGACATCTGGGTCGTCACGCTGACCAATCAGGCGACCGGCCCCGATCTGGAGAAGCCTGCCTACTACATCGACGCCAACATCCACGCCGCCGAGGTCATGACGTCGTCGGTCGCGCTGGCAACGATCCACTATTTGCTGACCCGCTACGACTCCGACCCGGTCGTCCGTCGGCTACTGGATGACACGGCGCTCTACGTCATCCCGCGCATTGCCGTCGACGGTAGCGACCAGTTCCTGACCAGCAGCGCCGCCGAGCGCTCGGTCGCCCGACCATTCCCTCATGGCCTGCCCGACTCCACCTGGGACGGGTTGCAACCGCAGGATATCGACGGCGACGGGCTGATCGGCTCGATGCGGATCAAGGACCCGTCCGGGCCGTGGAAGATCTCGGCGCGCGACGACCGCATCATGCGACCACGCAAGCCGAGCGAATACGGCGGTGAGTACTACTTCGTGCTACCGGAGGGGTTCATTCGCAACTGGAAGGGCGGCGCGATCAACCTCGCGCCGTCGCAGTCAGCACTCGACTTCAACCGCAACTTTCCAGCCGACTGGCAGCCGCACTGGCAGCAGCCAGGCTCAGGTCCGCACCCGCTCAGCGAGCCAGAGACGCAAGCGGTCGCCGACTTCCTGCAATCACACCCCAACATCCACGGCGCACAACTGCACCACACCGCCGCCGGCATGATCCTGCGCGCCTCCGCGAACTACGCCGACGACCAGATCCCGCGCTTCGACCGCCGCGCCTACGACGCGATCGGCGCGATGGGCGAGGCAACCACCGGCTTCCGCTGTTACTCGCCATTCCACAGCAACCCATACCAGCCCGGCAAGCCATCCTATGGCGTCGAAAGCGACTGGCTCTACGACCACCTCGGCATCCTGTCGTTCATGACCGAGCTCTGGGGCCTCGCCCACCGCGCCGGTGTCCGCAGCGACAACTTCCTCGACCTGGAGGAGAAGCGCACCGTGGAGCAGGACCTGCAGATCCTGCGCTTGCTCGACGAGGAAGCTGATGGACGTGGCGTGGCGGCCTGGAAACCCTTCGACCACCCACAGCTCGGCCCGGTTGAGCTGGGGGGCCTCGAAGTGAAATTCGGGCTGATGAACCCGCCCGGGCCACTGCTGGCCGAGGAGATGGAACGCGCCGTGCCGTTCGCCATCGAAGCGATGGGCACCGCACCACGCCTGCGCGTCATCGACGCCGGAGCCGAGCAGGTCGCGCCGGGCACGTACCGCGTCTGGCTGACGATCGGCAACGACGGCTTCCTGCCGACCTGCGGCAGCGAACGCCACCGCACCTCCGGCGCAGGACGTCCGCTGCTCGTCGAGCTCGCGCTGCCAGACGGAGCGGCGTTGCTGCCGGGCAGCCCACCTGCCGCCCAGGAGCGCGAGCACCTCGCCGGGCGTGTCAGCCAGTACACCAGCCTGCACCTCGGCGGTGGCTACCCAAACATGAGCCGCGATCACATCGAATGGCTCGTCACCGCGCCCAAAGGCACAACGCTCGCCATCACCGCCCGCGCCGAAAAGGCCGGCGTCTGCCGCACCACGGTTGTCGTTGGCTAGAGAGACGGCCGCGAACCCCGTACGGACAGGACCTGGCCTGTCCTCGCCGTGAGGCGACTCTCCCGCGTCGAATGCTCGTGTCTCGGCGCATCGCCACCGCGTCACCCTGGTACCGGGGCGTATCGCATACGCCCGTTTGGCCGACTGATCCGAACCGATCGGCAGCCACGATGTCCGGGTGCATCTGCTAGCTGGTCGTGTTTCTGGCCGGGCGTATGCGATACGCCCCTACATTTTGGGGCCGATGCGGTGGTGATACACCGAGCCCCCCCACCAACCAGGTGCAAGGTCGCCTCACGGCGAAGGACAGGCCGGGTCCTGTCCGAACCCATTGGCGGCCGTGCTCCACTTCGTATCGCCCCATTTGCCTACTTGAACTGCGGCATCACGTCGCTGATGAAGACCTCAAGGGCGGCCCAGTCCACCGGCGGGCGGAAGGCGATGTTGAGGGCGGTGACGCCGACCTCCTGATACTTCGCGATGCGCTCTGCAACTTCGGCCGGGCTGCCGGAGAGTTGGCCGGACGGCGTCTGATGCGGCGTCTTGCGCTTCATCTCTTCCTCGGCGGCACGCATGACCTCGGGGTCGTCTGACGCGGCCATGAAGAACCCAAGCTGCGTCGCCATCTTGATCTCCGCCGGGTCACGCCCTTCCTTCTCGCACCAGTTGGCCAGCACCTCGGCCTTGTGCTTGAACGCGCCGGGACCGACGTAGGGAATGTTCCAGCCATCGGCGTAGCGCGCTGCGATGCGGGCCGTTCGCTTCTCACCCAGGCCGCCGATCCAGAGCGGGATCGTGCCGTTCACTGGCCGTGGGTTGATGTAGGCGTTGGTGAAGTCAAAGTGAGCGCCGTGGTGATCGGTCACTTCCTCGTTGAGGAAGCTGCGCATGACCTGCATGCCCTCTTCGACCAGATCAAGCCGTTCCTTCGGCGAACCGAACTCGTAGTTGAACGCCTCGAACTCCGGCACGTGCCAACCGGCACCGAGCCCGAACTCGAACCGGCCGCCGGAGAGATGGTCGATCGTCACCGCGGACTTCGCCAGCAGGCCGAGATTGCGGAACTGCGTCGCGAAGACCATGCAGCCAAGCTGGAGATTCTTCGTCTCCGACGCCAGCGCGCCGAGCAGCGCGACAGCTTCGAAGTGCGGGTCGGCATCACTCGTCGCGCAGTAGAAGTGATCCCAGATCGAGAGCCAGCCGAAGCCGTTCTCGTCCGCCAGCGTCCAGAGCCGCCGCATATCATCGATTGAGATGTTCTGCTGCCCGACATGAATTCCGAAGGTAAGTCCCACAGGCCGATCCTCTCCATATCACGTCCATCGTTCGGGCATCGTAGCCGCGTCGGTGCCGATGTCAACGCCAGCAGCGCGCAGCCACCAGCGGGCTATTCGGTAAGAACGAGCCATTGCCGCCTATCGATCAGCTCGCGTACGACGTCCAGATGGCCGGTGTGCGCCGCGGTCTCAGTCATGACATGCAGGATGATCTCGCGCACCGTGTCCAGCCGGAAATCGCCGAACAGGTCGCCCGGCCACCAGGCCGGTGGCGCGTCCGGAACGGTGCACTCGATGATGGCGTTGGCCAGCGCAATCTCGTTGCGATAGGTCTCGAAGACTGATTCGGTCGAAACGCTCTGGTCGACCTCCCACGGGTTCGGCGTGGCTTGCAGCTGGTCGATGACATCCTGCTCACCGGCAACGACCGCGCGAAACCAGAAGCGCTCAACATCGAGCGCCAGGTGATTCACCAGCCCCAGGCTGGTCCAGCCAGATGGCAGCATCGGACGACGCAGCGCGTCATCGTCCAGCCCATTCAGAATCTCGATCACGTGGTGGCGTTGGCCTTCCAGGTAGGCCAGCAACGCGCGGACTTCGGCATCTGGTGATGTCTGAACCATGATCCGCCTTTGCATGCGTAACGGGTACAACTCTCTTCATATACCACGTTGCTCACACACGCTTCGGTTGTGTGAAAATCGCGGAACGCTGATGCCAGGATGGCCCACGGTCGAACAGGATGGTCGGTATACTCGCAGTGTGAGGAAACACAACGGGCCGGTGATGAGTCAGGCGTGGCAAACCATGCCGACGGACACAGACTCAATCTATGATCTGGCGACGGCGCTGCTGGCGACAACGAGCGTCGATGACGTGTTGGCCATTGCCCCGCCGCTCCTCGCTTGTGCGCTCGGATTACAGACTCCACCGCAGATCGACCTCGATACATCCACACGACCGAACGCTGGTCAGATCGCACTGATCGCCGACGGCAGCCATATCGGCTCGCTGACGATCGCGGGCGGGGACACGCCCGACCCGCAGCACGCTGCCGCAATCGCCAACCTGCTGGCGACGACGATTGCCGCGCATCGCAGGACGCTCGCCGATACCGAGCGGCAGATACAGGAGGCGTCGGCGCTGAAGCTCGATCTGGTGTCAATGCTCTCTCACGAGATGCGCACCCCGCTGGCATCAATCAAGGGATTTGCCTCGGCGTTGCGCATTGAGGGCGCTGGTTGGGACGGAGCAACCCGGGACGAGTTCCTGCGCACGATCGAAGACGAAGCCGACCACATGACCCGTCTCGTCGAAGACATCCTCGAATCAGCGGCGATCGACGCCGGTCTGTTGCGCGTCACGATCAGGCCGATCCAGATCCCACCAATCGCTCGCCGGGTCATCGACCGCATTAGCATCCAGAGTGATCGCCATCGCTTCGTCCAGATGTTTTCCAATACATTTCCAATCGTCGAAGCCGACGCCGGCCGGATCGAGCAGGTGCTCACCAACCTGATTGATAACGCGGTCAAGTACTCGCCGGATGGTGGGCTGATCGTCGTTCGCGGTGAACGCCGCGCCTCCGAAGTCATCATCAGCGTCGTCGATCAGGGCATGGGCATCGCTCCCGAGCACCTCAATAAGCTATTCGAGCGCTTCTATCGCGCCTCGCCCGAGCACCGTCAACACATCATCGGCACCGGCCTGGGACTGCCGATCAGCGAATCAATCGTGCGTGCGCACGGCGGGCGGATCTGGGCGGAGAGTGTTGTCGGCAGCGGCACGACGTTGTCATTCACCCTGCCGATACATAGCGCGGCAGCCGCAGGTACCGGTAATGCCTAATATGCTGCCTGATCCATCCGCGATGCTGCAGGCACCGGCGGGCGCACGCATCCTGGTGGTTGAGGATGAACCGGCGCTCGTGCGCCTGCTGCGCTCGATCCTCGAAGCAGCGCATTATCACGTCCGTGTTGTCCCGGAAGGCGAGCGCGCGCTGGAGCAGATCACACTCGATCCGCCCGACATCGTCCTGCTCGATCTGCTGCTGCCCGGTAACCTGGATGGCTACGATGTCTGTCGCCGCATCCGCGAATTCTCGATGGTGCCGATCATCATCGTCTCCGCACGCACCCACGAAGACGAAAAGATCCTCGGCTTCGAGGTCGGCGCAGACGACTACATCACCAAGCCGTTCAGCGCCCGCGAGCTGCTCGCCAGGGTCAAGGCAGTGCTGCGGAGGACGCGCGTCTCAGCTGCCATGCCGCCGCGCATTCACATCGGCGACATTGAGGTGGACATCGCCAGCCATCAGGTCGTCAGCAGCGCCGCGCCGATCCATCTCACGCCAACCGAGCTGAAGTTGCTGGTCGTGCTGGCGCGCAACGCCAACAAGGTCGTGCCGCACTCAATCCTGCTGACCGAGGTGTGGGGGCCGGAATACCGCGACGAGGTCGATTACCTGCGCACATACGTCCGCTACCTGCGCCAGAAGCTGGAACCCGACCCGACAGCTCCGCGCTATCTCGTGACAACGCCGGGCGTCGGCTACCAGCTCATGACCAATAGCGAAAGCAGCTCCCCACTGCGATCGTGACACGCTGGCACATAGCAATGCGGAACTTGCGGCACACACACTGCCCGACATTGCTGCGGCAGCCCACCTACTGCACGGTTTATTGCGTATTGCGCAATGCTCGCCGCTGCATGCCCGACCGACGGAAACTGTGGGAAACAGAGAGATTCATGCGATTCTGACAAGCATGTTGGCAAATTCTCATGGTTTTCCCATATCTCGCGCCGGGAATCTCATGCGGCTCTCATGACGCTTTGCGCAAGATAGGAACAGCGCCATCTGAACGTGGCGCGCCGTTAGCGACGAATGAGAGAGAGACATGCAGACAACCACCGCCGACAGGTCCACCGTCGCCCATCAATCCGCCGGATCAAGCCTGCTGCACGATGCCATGGCGCAGGTCCGCGCGGCTGGAGAACGTCTCGGCATTTCCGCCGGGATGCTCAAGCTTCTGGAAACGCCTGAGCGTGAGCTGGCGATCTCCATGCCGATCGAGATGGATGACGGGCGGCTGGAGGTCTTTCAGGGCTACCGCGTGCAGCACTCGCGGCTTCGCGGTCCCGCCAAGGGCGGTGTTCGCTACCATCCCAATGTAGACCTTGACGAGGTACGTGGCCTCGCCAGCCTGATGACCTGGAAGTGCGCGCTGCTGGACCTGCCCTACGGCGGTGCCAAGGGCGGCGTGACCGTCGATCCGGGCAAGCTGTCGAAGCGTGAGCTGATCGAGCTGACCCGCGCCTACGCCGCCGGTCTGACGCCGGTCATCGGCCCTCACGTCGACATCCCCGCGCCGGACGTCAACACCAACGACGCCACGATGGGCTGGTTCGTTGACGAGTACGAGCGCCAGGTCGGCAAGTTCGAGCCGGCGGTCGTCACTGGCAAGCCGATCGCACTCGGCGGCAGCGAAGGTCGCGGCGAATCCACTGGTCGTGGCGTCGCCCACGTCGCGCGCCAGGCGATGGAGCGGCTCGGCATCACGGTTGAAGGCGCAACCATCGTTGTCCAGGGCTACGGTAAGGTCGGCTCCGACACCGTCCGCTTCCTGAACGAGATGGGCGTCAAGATCATCGCGATTAGCGACGTCAGCGGCGGACTGTACAACGCCGAAGGTCTGGACATCGCCCGCATCAATGCCCACGTCGCCAACCATCCGAAGCACCTGCTGGAGGGCTACCCCGGCGAAGACGCCGAGCAGATCACCAACGATCAGATTCTCACGCTCAGTTGCGATGTCCTGATCCCGGCTGCCCTCGAAGGCCAGCTCACGATCGACAACGCGCACGACGTCAAGGCCCGCCTGATCGTTGAGGGTGCCAACGGCCCCACCACGCAGGAGGCCGCTGCCATCCTCGCCGAGCGCGGCATCAAGGCTGTGCCGGACATCCTGGCCAACGCCGGCGGTGTCGTCGTCTCCTACTTCGAGTGGCTGCAGGGCCTGCAGGGCGAGCGCTGGAAGCTTGATGATGTCCGCACCCGCCTCGACGATCGCATGCGCACCGCCGTGGAGCAGGTCTTTGAGCGCGCCGATGCGGAGAGCGTCACCTTGCGTGAAGCCGCATTTCTGATCGCAGTTGAGCGGGTTGTCGGCGCAGCCAAGCTGCGTGGATATTCCAGCGCGGAGTCCTGAGCATGGCCGGCCGGGAGTACCTGACTGTCGATCTGGTAGACACGACCAACAACATGATCGACGCTGCGACAGCGGTAACGACCGGCCGACTGCACCTGAGCGCCGCGCGCGATACCCGCGCGCGGCTGCTCAAGGGCGATGCTCTTGCACTGGGCTACTTTCGCTTCGAGCTCGGGCGACAGATCGCGGCGGCATTGCTGTCGATGGACGCGCACGTCATCGCCGTCTATGAAGAGCAGGACGTGCCCGAAGCCGAAGACGTTCTCCCGGAGAGCGTGCCGCTCGATGAGCCGCTGCGCCTGTTCATCGAGGTCGAGCACGAAACCCCCGTACTCCGGACAGTGATCGACGCGCTGAACGAGGCCCTGAGCCAGACGATCGGTGAGCTGCTCCCGCAGCCGTCCGACGGCTACATCGCAGCAATCGTCATCGACGATCACAATCGACGGCTCTTGCGTCCGCACACGAACGGCTATCGACCGGCCCCGATCCTCCTCGATTCACGCGCGCTGCGAGCCGAGGAGATCACCAGCTAACTTCTGACCGATCTGACCGCTTGACCCCCTGCGTTCATCGGCTCCCCATTGACGCCACACCCATTCGCTGCGACCCTTGCCAGTCTGACGGGCACGAACCGTCAGAGGGGGAGGGATGAATGAACACCACGACGTCAACGTACCCGTCGTCGGTCTCGGTTGTCGTTGTTGGCGGCGGTGTCGCCGGCACGGCTGCCGCCTGGCAGTTGGCCCGTCGCGGCATCGATGTCGCGCTCTTCGAGCAGGAACATCTCGCCTGGGGAGCGACGGGCCGCAACGGCGGTCAGACCGGCGTCGAAGCCAACTACGGCAGCGGCATCGTCGAACATCGGCTGCGCTCGCTCGAGATCCTGCGCGAGGCTGAGCGCGAGCTTGGGGAGTTTGAATACGATCAGTGCGGTCGCCTGCGCCTCTGGCTCGGCGCGCCCGGAGAGCGCGACCTGCCGACGCCGGAGCAATTCGCGGCGACGGATCATCCGCTCGGTGACAAATACCTGACCGGCGATCAGGCGCGCGACCTGCTGCCACTGCTTTCCGATGAGGTGCTGGCAGCGCGCTGGGTGCCGACGAGTGGCCGCCTCTGGCCATTCAAGCTCGTCCATCGCTTCGCCGAGGGCGCAACGCGCCACGGCGCACGCATCTTCACTGGCGCGACGGTCGAGCGGCTCGTAATCGCCGATGGTCGCGTGCAGGGCGTTGTCGTGGACGGGCAGACGGTCCGCGCCGAATGGGTGGTCAATGCTACGAACGCCTGGTCGGGGCCGCTGGCTGCAACCGCCGGGCTGAACCTGCCGGTCATGCCCTGGCGTGGCCAGATCGTCGTGACCGAACCGCTCCCGCCAATGCTCAATTTCACGATGGGGCACTTCGTCTACAACAGCTCAAATTACTGGCAGCAAACACGCGACGGGAAGTTCGTCATCGGCGGCTCGCGTGTCCTCGACACGGTCGGCCGCGATAATCTGCACGATCGCAGCGTGACCCCCGACATTCTGCACAAGACACTCGCGATGCTCGTCACGGCGCTTCCATCACTGCGTGGTGCTCGCATCGTCCGTGCCTGGGGCGGAACCATGGGCTTCACACCGGACGGCAACCCTTATATTGGTGAGACCGAGCTGCGGCGCGGCCTGCTGCTGACCTGCGGATTTAGCGGTTCAGGCCTCAGTTGGGCACCGGTTGCCGGAGAGATCCTGGCGCAGATCGTCGCACGGGAGCCGATGACGCTCTCGCTCGACCCGATCCACCCGGATCGCGCCACCGGCAATCTGGTCGAAAGCTCCGCCGCATGAACGCGAAACCAAAGACACGCTCCAAGCCGGCCAAGGTCTTCTATGGTTGGTGGATCGTGGTCGCCTCTGCCGGCGTCCAGATGTTGCAAGCCGGTCTGTTGCAGCAGGCCTACGGCGCGTACGTCTCAGTGCTGCTGAACGAATTCGGCTGGAGTAAGACGGCGCTCTCGTTCGGCTACTCGCTCCAGCCGGTGCAGAGCGGACTGCTCGGCCCGATACAGGGCTGGATGATCGACCACTGGGGACCGCGACGAGTCATGCGCATCGGCATGCTCATGTTCGGCTGCGGGTTCATCCTCTTCAGCCGGATCGACTCGCTGATCGAGTTCTACGGTGTCTTCGTCATGATGGCCGTCGGCTCCAGCCTGGCCGGGTTCATGTCGATCACGACGACGCTGGTGCAATGGTTCGAGCGTCGCCGCGCGACGGCAATGAGCCTGTCCCAGACCGGCATGAGCATCGGCGGCATGCTCGTGCCGATTGTCGCCTGGTCGCTGGCAACCTACGGCTGGCGGCAGACGGCATTCATCTCGGGCATCATCATCATCGCTGTCGGCCTGCCCCTCGCTCAGGTCATGCGCACCAGCCCGGAGCAGCACGGGTTGCGACCGGACGGCGCGGTCGACGACGACCTGTCTCCCGCCGGTGCAGCCGTGACGACCTCGACCGGCGACATCGCGACCCGCATCGACTTCACCGCCCGCGAGGCAATCCATACACGCGCGTTCTGGCTCATCTCGTTTGGCCACGCTTCGGCGCTGCTGGTCGTCTCGGCCGTGATGGTCCATCTGATCCTGTATCTGGAGCAAACCCGCGGACTCTCACTCGGCTCGGCAGCGACAATCGTGGCCGTGTTGACGCTGATTACGGCGATCGGGCAGATCGTTGGTGGTCTGCTGGGTGATCGCTTCCAGAAGCGCAAGATCGCGGCGCTGGCGATGTTCGGCCACTCTGCCGGCCTACTGGCGCTGGCCTGGGGCGACGCTTTCGCCTGGGTCATCGTCTTCACGCTGGCACACGGCGTCGCCTGGGGCATGCGCGGGCCACTGATGCAGGCGATGCGTGCCGACTACTTCGGCCGCCGCAACTTCGGGACGATCATGGGCTTCTCCAGCCTCGTCATCAACGTCGGCATGGTCTCCGGCCCGCTGATCGCCGGTGGCATGGCCGACCACTTCGGCAATTACGAATACGGCTTCACCGTGCTGGCCATCTTCGCCGCACTCGGCTCGATCTTCTTCGTCTTCGCCACACCACCGCCACCACCAGAGCGCTCAAACGGAGGCCTCGTATAGGGATAACGCTCACGCTGTCTCCCGGCGTAAGGCGATACTCCCCTCCTGGATGACGGCGGTCTTGGCACATCACAACTGCGTCGGTTGCGATATGTAGGGGCGTATTGCATACGCCCGGCCAGCAACACGACCATCCAGCATGGGCACCCGTACACCGTGGATGCCGTTCGGAGCGGGCCGAGGTGCCAAACGGGCGTATGCAATACGCCCCTACACACCGGGGCCGATGGAGGGGGTGAAACGCCAAGACCGCCGTCATCCAGGAGGACAGAGCCGCCATGGCCCGGGTGTCCCTTGGGCGCTGGCACCCCGCGAGGACAGGATCCGGCCTGCCCGTTCGGAAAGATCACATTGTCGCCGCTGGCCAAACGACCATACGCTCCTCACTCCACTGTCTGGCACGCGACATGCAACCGCAACGCGACATGGAGACGCCACGGGTAAGCACGCGGTGGTCCAAGCTTTTTGGCTGGTCGGCAGCTATTCTCGTGCTGCTCGGGCTGGCATTGGCAACCGTCTGGCCAGCGCCGATCGACAGCGGCAAGCTACCCGGCGTCTATCTCGCCAGCGACCTGCAGCTCAGCCACTGGTCCAGCGCGCTGACGATCAAGCAGGCGTTCGCACGCGGCGACATCCCGCTCTGGAACGATCATTACGGCGGTGGGCGTCCACTCTCCGGCGATCCGCTCGCGGCGCTGTGGTATCCGCCGACACAGCTCTTGCGGCTGTTCTCCGTCCGCGACTATCTGCTGCTGACGGTCATCGGCCACCTGCTGCTGGCTGGGGTCGGGATGCTGCTGCTGGCGCGATTCGCGTTCGGCATGCCGAAGCTTCCGGCGCTGTTCGCCGCCGTCGCCTGGCAGGCGACGCCGCGGCTCGTCGCGCACCTCGGTGCTGGTCACCTGACGATGGTGCAGGCCGTCGGCTGGCTCCCCTGGGTCGCGCTCACGGCCTGGCTGGCGGTCAGGAATCCCGTCCGCTGGGCACCGGCGCTGGCCGCCTGCCTGACCATGCTCATCCTCGCCGGTCATCCGCAGATCACCTACTACGGACTGCTGATGCTGGCCGGCGTCTGCGCCCGGCTCGTCATCCAGCGCTGGTGCACGGCCGGGCGGGGCGACGCCCTACGCTCGGCTGCCGGACTCTTCGCAGCCGGCGTCATTGCGGCGCTGATCGCCAGCGTCCATCTGGTGCCGATGCTCGAATTCACCCGCCACTCCACCCGCGAGGGCGCGGTCGGGACGACGGACGCGACGACCGTCTGGCCGGCACTCAAGGCACTCGCCGGTTTCTGGATGCCCTCCGGCGTGCCGCATGAGGCGATGTTCGATCCGGGGCGGGCGGTGTTGATCCTGGCGCTCATCGGCCTCGTCGTCGCGGGGCGACGGATTGCACTACCGTTCCTGCTCGGCCTCGCTATCATCTTCGGGCTTGCAATCGGCGTCGATTCGCCAGTCTTCAAGGTCGCTCGCCACATCCTGCCCGAACTCGCCAGCTTCCGCGGCGTCGCGCGGGTCTGGTTCCTCGGGTTGCTCGGCATCGCCATCCTTGCCGGCTTCGGCGTCGCTGCGATCCTGCGGCGCGTCGACAACACCTCGCCAACGGCGGCTCGTGTGCTCGGTGTAGTCGGGCTGATGGCATTGGCAGGTAATCTCGTCTGGACAACCCACCACCTGACAAACGTCGCTGAGATCGGCCCGTACGTGACCCCCGACGATGCCGAGATTGCCATCGCAGCGGCAGCCGATGGCGGCCGCATCTACGGCGCGCAGCGCAACGTCCGCCAGCCGGTCGCCGTCGCGCTCGGACTGGAAACGCTCGATGGTCAGGACCCGCTGCTGATCGAGACGCACGTCCGGTTGATGAGCCAGGCCGGCGACTACCGCTGGAAGGGCTACGAGCTGTCGGTTCCACCGTTCCAGGTCTATGAGCCGGACTACTCGACCTACCAATACCCCGACCCGGACCCTCAACTCCTCGCCCTGCTCGGCGTGACCATCGTCGCGTCGTGGTTCCCGATCGATAACCCGCACCTGCAGGAGGTCGCCTACGTCGACAACACACACATCTACCGCATCACGCTCGACAGCACGCCGGCGCGCCTCTATCGCCCACTCGTGGAGGGCGAACCGCTTCGCCGCAGCGGCATGCAACGGCTCGACACGTCGATCAACGTGGTATCGCAGGAGAGCGAGCGCAGTGTCTTCACCTGGACGACGACGGAAGAAGGCTGGCTCATCCTCGGTTGGCCGGCTTACCCAGGCTGGCACGCCGAGCTGGATGGCAAACGCGTCGAGGTCGAGACAGTCGATGGCACGCTACCCGCCGTCTGGTCACCCCGCGGCGTGCACCGGCTGGAGTGGGTCTACGACCCCGCGTCAGTCCGCTTGGGCGGGGCGTTGTCCATCGTCGGGCTAGTAGTGCTGCTCTGTTGGACTGCTGCCATCCTCTGGCCGTTCAAACGCGTCCAACGCCAACTGCACCCATCTCCCACCCACCACCTCGAAGGTAACCGCGTCGGTGAGTGAAGGGGATCCAACGCGTTCGCTTGCTACCAGTCGCAGGAGCGTCGCCATGGCCCAGAGGGCACCCCGCGAGGACAGGTCGGGCCTGTCCCTACGGAGCGAAACGGGCCGCGTAGATAGCGCCACATCCCGCGCGCCAGAGTGGCGGCGGGGAAATGCGCGGTGCGGGTTGGCGCAGATGGTCTAGTCGGCGGCGACCTTGTGCTCGGCGGTGGCGGCTGAGGGCAGCGACGGCTGAGCCGCGCTGCCCTTCAGCTGTCCCTTGAGCAGTGCATAGAGAACGGCGTGCGAGGTGTGCAGGCGGTTTTCAGCCTGGTCGAAGACGATCGACTGCGGACCGTCGATGACCTCGGCGGTTACTTCCTCACCGCGATGGACCGGCAGGCAGTGCATGAACACGGCGTCGTGGTTCGGCAGGTCGGTCATCAGGCCCTGAGTGACGCGATAGGGCGTCAGGTCGGCGTAGGCCTTGGCCCGCGTCTCCTCGCTGTCGCCCATCGAGAACCAGGTGTCGGTGTAGACGGCGTCCGCCTCCCAGACTGCCTGGTAGGGATCGGTGGTCAGTTCGACGGTCGCGCCGGTGATCTTGGCGATCTCCTTGGCGTTGGCGGCGATCATCGGATCAGGGCCGTAGCCGTCGGGGGTCGCAGCGGTGATCGACAGTCCGGCCATCGCCGAGACCTCAAGCAGGCTGTTCAGGACGTTGTTGAACGCGCCGACGTAGGCGAGCTTCTTGCCCTTGAGCGTGCCCCACTTTTCCTTGAGCGTCATGATGTCGGCCAGGCTCTGCATCGGATGATGCAGGTCAGTCAGCGCATTGATGACCGGAATCGATGCCTTCTCAGCCACCAGCTTGACATCGTCGTCAGCGTACGTGCGGATGACGAACGCGGAAGCGTAGCGACTGACAACCATAGCCGTGTCTTCGAGCGTCTCGCCACGACCGATCTGCAGATCAGCGGAGTTGACCGACGACGGGATGCCGCCCAGACGCGCAACAGCCGTCTCGAACGAGAACCGGGTGCGGGTCGATGGCTTGGCGAAGTAGAGCACCACAGTCTGGCCAGTCAGCAGACCGTGATGCTTCATGGGGTCCTTCTTCAGCTCGGAAGCGAGGTCGAGCACCAGGTTCATATCGTCAATCGAGAGGTCCGAGGTTCGCAGCAGGTCTTTCATCAGTATCTCCGGTAGCTCCAGGCATCAGTGCGAGTGACAGATCGTCAGCCATGAGTCATGGCATCCTCTGCCTGAGTCGCCTGGCGGAAACCGGAAACAGACCGGGGTGCCGGGCGTCAGGCGTAGCGCCTGCACCTGATGGCACACGCACCCGTCACATGTGTTGATGTGATGAAAGCCTGCGTTGTGGAGAAGATAGTGTACGTTGGGTTCATGACCGGCTCCAGACGAATCGAAACGGACGACGAAAACAACAGCTCGCGGTTACGCGCGCCTGCTTCGCCTCGTCCTTGATTCGCGGAACGTCAAAGTCACGAAATCCCCTCCCATGGCATCGCGCCATGAACGACACCGAACGACTGTATCACCACATCGACCACGAGTCAACACCCGCAACCTTGCCAGTGATTCCACGGCAACGTCGCCGTTCGGCTTCCTTGCTGGGCAAACGCTGCCCGATCAGCGAGGCAGCATCAGCGCATCGTGAAGTTGATCGTGGTTCCGTCGCTATCGCCATCCGGGTCGTGGTTCCCGGACGCGTCATACGCCAGTGTCGCGTGTGTCACCGAATCGACGCTGAAGCTCGCGGCCCTCGTGCTCGACGGCAGCGTGCCCGACGAAAGCGTGCAGATCCCGGCCGTGCCGGTGATGCATGACACACGGGTCGACCACGCCCCCTGCCGGAATGTCCCACTGACAGTGCCGTTTGCGACCGCGCCGCCGTCGCTTGTCTCGACTCGGACGCTGACGGTCAGGCTCGCCCAGAACCAGAAGCGGGAATAGGCGCCGTCCAGATCGCCGATACGCATCGTCGCCGCCGGTGCGGCCACATTGACCGTTTGGCTGGTTTGCGTGCTCGCGCCTGCGTTGTCCGTTACGGCGAGCGTCACGGTATAGCTTCCCGCGCTGGAGTACGTGTGATTGGCGGTTACGCCGCTGCCGGTCGAACTATCACCGAACGTCCAGTCATACCTCGTTATCGAGCCGTCGGGATCTCGCGAGCCGCTCGCATTGAAGGCGCAGGAAAGTCCGTCGCACGTCGCCGTGAAAACCGCCTCTGGCGACGAGTTGATGTTCTTGACGTCCACCGTGATGGCCGCACTCGTTGTCGACTGATTGGCGGTATCGGTTGCCGTCGCCGTCAGAACATGTGCCCCATCGCCGACACTGCTCGAGGTCCATGAGACACCCCAGCCATCACTGCCGTTCGTATCGACACCAATTGAGGCATTGTCGACGAAGAACGCGACCTTCGTGACGCCGACATCATCGCCAGCGGTTGCCGAGATGTTGACCGAGCCAGCGACTGTCGTTGCCCCCGCCGGGCTGACTATCGCAACACTCGGCGGAGTATCAATAGCAACAGCGGACTCGACACTGACGGAATTGAGATTGAAGAGATAGCCGGGATTCGAGCCGCTATAGCCGAAGACAAGCTTGACTGTGTGCGACCCGGCCGGCAGAGCCACTGCACTGCTCATCGAATTTGCCCACGTCTGCCAGCCACCGGTGCTTGAGATCGCGATCTGTCCGGACACGTCAGCATCATCGACCAGCACACGAACCGTCGCGTTCGAATTCGGTGTGGCGACGCGGAACGAGAACGTGTAGTTGCCGGCCTCGGCGACCGTCGCGGCGTAAGAAAGCCATTCACCTGACTCGATCCAGCCGACATCGAAGCAGGCGGAGCCGTCGGAGCAGGCCTCCTTGTCGACATCATCGTCCCAGTACGCGCCACCTGAATTTCCGGTCGTGCTGTCGAAGAAGCCGCCATAGTCCTCGGCCTGGAATAAACCCGGCAACACGACCGGTCGAACGATCCTGACGTTCGTTGGGTCAGTGATCGTGCTGTCGTTGGTGGCATTGACTGCGCGCGCACGGATCGCGTGTGGCCCGGTGGCTGCGGCGCTGGTGTTCCAACTCAACTCGTATCGTGAACTGGACGCGTTCCAGGCAGCCGTGTTCCAGGTGCCTCCGTCAATGCTGATCGAGACGGAAAGTGACCCAGCCGACGCCGTCACATCATTCGCTGCAACCTGGACGAGGAGCGGAGCACCCGGATTCGTGACGATGCTGCCGCTCACAGGGCTGGCGATCATAACAGTAGGACCAGTCGTCGCCTGATCGCAGCTCCCTCCGACGGCCTTGCAGACGTTGATCCGCCCATTCGCCCAGCGGCTACCGGTCCCCGAGATCTTGTCGGCAGTAGATTCAAGTCGGCTGCGAACCGCTGTTTTGCTCGTTCCATACGGTGTCGACCAGAGTAGGCCAGCCAACCCGGAGACAAACGGCGCTGCCATCGACGTGCCACTCATCAGGCCATAGGTGCTGCCCATTGTCGTGGAGAGAATACTCTGGCCCGGTGCGGCAACATCCACCCAACTGCCAAAGTTCGAGAAGCTTGCCTTCTGGTCCTGGCTTGTGGTCGCGGCAACCGCGATTGTACTGCTGTAATAGGCCGGATAGAACGGCCTCGATGTGTTGCTGTTGCCTGCCGCAGCGACGATAACGACCCCCTTGCTCCAAGCGTAATTAATCGACGACTGCACTGCGTACGAACCGGATGATCCGCCAAGACTGAGGTTGATGACTTTGGCCCCGTTGTCGAGTGCCCAGTTGATCCCGGTGGTGATGTCCCCCCACGAGCCATTGCCGTCATCACCCAGCACCTTGACGTTGTAGAGCACACATGCTGGACACGTCCCGGCGACACCCAGACCATTACCCGTCGTCGCTGCCACAATGCCTGCAACGTGGGTACCATGTCCGTAGCGATCCTCGGCCGTCGAGCTGCTGGAGAAATTGACCGACTTCACGACCTTGCCGGCCAGGTCGGCATGGCTTGAGTCGATGCCTGTGTCGACGATGGCAACGGCCACACTTGGGCTGCCCTGCGTAACGTCCCACGCTGCGAACGCATCTATATCGGCATCCGCAGTGCCGCCAGTCTGGCCCGTATTCTCATATTGCCACTGCT
The DNA here is from genome assembly GCA_023954495.1 of Thermomicrobiales bacterium. Lineage (NCBI taxonomy): Bacteria > Pseudomonadati > Thermomicrobiota > Thermomicrobia > Thermomicrobiales > Thermomicrobiales bacterium. Next base: position 48,922 of record JAMLIA010000014.1, read on the forward strand.
CGCCAACGCGCGGGTCGTTTGGCATCGCGACAGCGCTATAGATGCCATTCAGTTCGGCATATTCAACCAGCGGGTTGCGCCGAAGTTGTTCCAGTCGCGAATTTTCGGTGCCACGCGACACCGATACAACCTGAACATCGACGCCGCGAACAGTCTTCCGAATCCGACCTCCCGAGTCGCGAAGAATACTGGCCATGTCCGACGACTGAACACCAGTCCGGAATTTCACCAGGAGCTCGCCCGGCACGAAGCCCGAGGCGGTGTCTGGCCTGGCGATGGCCGGAGTGGGCGCGGCGAACGTTACAAGCGCTGAGAGGAGGAACAACATCAGAGAGATCCGACGCAGCATCTGGCTGTCCTGACGCTATGGAGGATGGATGCTCGCGCGACGCGGGAGTAACGCGACGTGGTGCAGATCCGTCCGGGACGTTTCGGGCGACGCATCTCAGGATCTGAGCCCTGTCGAGTGGGGACATCCGTCCACATGCTCCAACCGGCCCGATGGATACGTCAGTGATACGCAGAAGTTACCTGCATCATAGAGTCGAATACCGCGTTTGTATAGCGTGTCACGAGCGACCAATTGATCCAGTCCGGGGCCTCGGACCAGGACTCATCATCGACCACGAGTCAACACCCACCGATGTCTGATCCAGAAGTTGCGAACGAAGGCAGCAAGGCATCACGGGCGTTTCGCCATGTTTCACGCGAAATAGCCGTCATGAGACCCATCTGGCCGTCGAACGGTCGCCAGCGGCTGCCATCGTAGCGCAGGGCCACACCGCCGGCCTCCTCGACCAGCAGGCAGCCCGGTGCGTGATCCCACGGCAGCGTCCGATAGTAGAGCGTGAGTTCGAGGACGCCTCGGGCGACATCGGTGTGATCCCAGGCAGCCGAACCGCAGGCCGCAGTCGCGGCGAACCGTGGTCGCGCGGCGTCGGCCACGCTGCGCATTGGCTCCGGCAGCATGCGCGTTTCAATCGCGCCACGCATCACCGCCAGCGGACGCTGCTCTGCGACGCTCACGCTGACGCCACCGAGCCGCGCACCGGCACCACGCTCTGCCGTCGCCAGCCAGCCGGCCACCGGCGCGTAGATCCACGACGCCACCGTCTCGCCACGCTGGATCAATGCGATCATCATGCCGAACTGCTCGTTGCCGCTGACAAACGCGCGGGTTCCGTCGAGCGGATCGATCGTCCAGACGAGGTGGTCGTTGAGTACCTGCACATCTGAAATTGGGTTGGTTGCCGACGACTCCTCGCCGTAGATCAGGGCTTCCGGCAGCAGATCGGACAACCGCGCGGCCAGCAGGCGCTCGGCATCGATGTCGGCGACGGTGACCAGCTCTCCAGCCGACTTCTCGCTGACATCCTCATCGGTCAGGTGTCGAAAGCGCGGCAGGATTGCTACGTCCGCGACCTCGCGCAGGAGATCGGCTACGTCGTCAATCAGCCCGTCGGGGATCAGCACGACTCCTCCGTCACGTTACGACGAACTCGACAGGCCAGTATCGCACACTATGGGGGATGGCTACTTGGTCGGTGCGCTGCTCAGCTGGAAGCAGCAGCGCGGCGGGTCGCTGGTCCGATCGCAACACTCACAGACCTGCAGGCCGGTGGCAGTGGCGAGCAGCGACTGCGCTAGCAGGCAGGCGTCGGGCGACTGGCTGACGACATCAGCCAGCGGGCAGGCACGCCCACGCAGCATGACAACGTCGCCGTCCGCTTCAACCTCTGCCAGACCACCGAGCGCGTCGATCGCCTGGACGGCCAGCGCCACCCGCTCATCGACGCTCGCATCGGCGGCAGGCGGGGCGGCCAATCGCTCCCCGGCGCTGAGCAGCATCTGGCGCGTCTCATCATCGCCGCGTTCTTCGCGGACAACATCGACGACGGCTGTCAGCACCGACGCGTACGCCTTCGGGAACAGCTCCTCGGCGGCGGGGGAGAGCTCGTAGGCATACGAAGGCTTCCCTGCGCCACGCCGCAAACCCTCCTGCTGCACGAGGCCGTCGCGCTCCAGCGTCGTCAGGTGCGCGCGGACGGCGTTGTCGGTCAGATCCAGCTCACCAGCAAGCTCGTTGACCGTGTGCGCCGATCGGCGTAGCAGCATCACGACGCGTCCCTGCGTGCTCGCGAAAAAACGCTGATCCCATCGCTGCCTGGCCATCGTCCGCCTCACTCTCGTCCTCATCGCTATCGTCAATGCCGTGTCTGCCGACTGGTATACGAAGAATGTCGCATTTTCGTCAAGTAAGTCAACAAACATCTTGACTTATTGTATTACGCGCCTATGCTGAGACCAACATCGATTATCGCGAGGCCATCGGAAGTTCCGGCCGATGGCCCAGGAGAAAGGATATGCATGTGCAGCGGCACGTGGTTGGAGACAGACCGGCATCGTGGCCGGCGTGGCTTTTCCGGATTGGGCTACTGATTTTCGCCCTCGGCGCCGCGGGTGATTTCCTCCACCACCTGCTGCCCGGCATCGCCGCCCAGATGACATTCGTGCTGGGCAGCGAAGGCGAACGCGCGCACCTGATCACGCTGGTCGGGATGCTGGTGGTCGCCGCCGCGCTCTTCGCACTGGCCGCCAACGACCGCGCTGCGACGGCGGCACGGCGCGCACGCCGGTCGCCGGGCGACCCATATTCCAGCAACTCACGTACTCACTAGCCAAATGAGAGAGGAGATCTTCCGATGCCGTATGGCAATGCCTGTAAACAGTTTCCCCGGCTTCTCTTTGTATGGCTGCGCACCTCACCGCGTTTCTGATCGGCGCGTTCTTCGCCCGCAAGGCATTGAGCGCCGGTCTGGCACCGATCGGCTGGGGCTTCGCGCTCTTCGCCGTCGCCGAGATCGTCTACATGACCTACCACCTCGACTGGACGATCTTCCTGTTCGCCCACACCGTCGCCGAAGTGCTCGACCTGAGCGCCTTCATCCTCATCTTCGCCGGCGTCCTGCAACTGGGCGGCCTGAGCCTTGGACGGGAAGAGACGCACGCATGAACCGCCTGACGTTCATGGTCGCGCTGGCCACAGCGTGCGTGCTTGCCCTGGTTCTCTCCGCTTGCGGAGGCGATGCCAGCGGCAAGGAGCCGGTCGCGACCAACCAGATCAATCTGCCGCCCAGCTATCGCTTCGATCCCGAGGTCATTACCGTCGCGGCCGGAACAACGGTCACCTGGACCAACAACGATCACTTCACCCACAACGTGCAGGTCGAGGACGGCGAGGTCATGATCATGAAGCCCGGCGACAGCGTCACTTTCACCTTCGACACACCCGGTACCTACGACTTCACCTGCACCTATCACCCCCACGATATGCAGGGCCAGGTCATCGTAACGACGTCGTGATACGCAGCCTGCTGCGCGAGGTGGACCAGCGATCTCCACCTCGCACACCGGAAGGAACCTGACATGTTCGACCAGACATTCTTCGGCGCGATCCTGCCGCGCGAGGCGACCCGGTTCGCCACCGAGCATCCTGATTCCGTCCCGGTCGTCTCCGTCCTGCTCACCGACACGACGCAGCTCGATGTCTGCCGCGTGCTGGGCCTGTCGGACCAGTGGGTTGCGCTGGCGCGCTTCCGCCAGCCGAGCATCTGCGACGATGTCGACATCGTCTTCGTGCCCTACCCGACGATCGCCAGAGTCACTATCGCCGTGCCGCACATCTCGGAACGGCAGATCGGCTTCGCGGCGACTGCGGCACTCGGCGAGCACGTGTCGGCATGAACCCCACTCGACGGGCAAGCGACCGGCAGGCGCTGGTCGCGTTCCCCCGTTCGTCAGGCAGCGTGCGTCATCCGGCAGTAGCACGACGCGCGGATCGGGATATCGGCGCGCGCAGCGGCGAGATCCAGCCGCTGGCGGATCATCGCCGCCAGTGCGTGCTTGCCCTGCCGGACCAGACATTCGTGGTAGCCGTGCAGGCTCCAGACATTCTCGGGGTGCTGATAGGCACGCGGCAGCGAGCCGTCCAGCCCGAGGTCGGCGCAATAGACCGCCTCGGCCTCCTCGACGTGGCCCTGCTCCAGCAGCAACGCACCGTAGGCGTGGCGCGTCGGCTGCATCCAGCCCCACGGCTCGTCGTACACCAGCCCGTCCTCCAGCTCAATCGAGCGCCGCAGGTGCGCGTAAGCGACGTCGTAATTCCCGCGCCGATATTCCAGCTCACCGGCCAGCATCTCGGCCGCGATCGCCAGGATGTCCTGGCAGGTGTTGTTGAACAGCGTGCGGGTCTCCGGGACGCGCGCAACGGCGTCATGGAACAGGCGCTGCTGCTCTTCGGCCTCAGCAACCTGGCCGGTCGCCGAGAAGGCCACGCCCTTGGCGTAGTGGTAAAGCGCCGTCGTCGTGCAGAACAGCTCGGGATCGTCCGGCAGCGGCGCGTCGATGATCTCTTGCCAGCGCCCGAAGCGGATCAGGACGTGCATCTTGACCGCCATGAAGCCCTCCAGCCAGTCGGCCATCGGCGGGGCTTCCATCTGCAGCAACTCAAGCGGGATCGTCTCGACCACCTCATCGGCAGTGCGCAGGGCGATTTCCGACTGGCCAATGAACATCGCGCCGTAGAGCTTGAAGTGGAAGTTGTGGACGCGGTAGAGCGTGTAGAAGTTCATTGCACCCTCACGCTCGCGGTACTTCTCGTCGGCAATGACCGCGTCGTGGTTCGAGGCGACGACCTGATAGTAGTGGCCGCAGAGCACGTCGATGTGAGTCGGCATGTGGCGCAGGTGGCCGGCATCCGGCACCAGATCGCGCAGCCAGTCTCCGGCGCGCAGAGCCAGCTCGGGGAACGGCGACATCTCCATCAGATGGATGTACATGTGCAGTACACCCGGGTGGACGCGGCACTCCGACGTCTCCAGCGCGCGCTCCAGGATCGCGCGCGCCTCGTTCGTGTCGGCACCCTCGGCGACATCGCCGCTGGCCAGATCCCAGAGCGCCCAGGGCGTGCGGTTCATCAGCGCCTCGGCGGTCAGCGCTGCGACATCCAGATCGTCGGGATAGGCGGCGTAGACCGCGCGCATCGCAGCCGCGTAATCGTCGGTCCAACTGGTGAAGTCTTCGACCGGCGTGTCGGACTGATAGCGCTGCTGCAGCGCCTCGATCAGCGCTCGCTCGACCGGCTGGACGCCATCCAGCAGGGCGGCAGCCTGGCGGGCAGCGGTGTGCGTGCGCTCGACCGTCTTCGGCAGTTCCGACGGGTCGTACATGTCCCAGGTCTTGTTTTAGTGCGGACCTCCGGCGTAGGCGACGCCCCAGTAGGCCATCGCACAGGACGGGTCGGCCCTGATCGCGCGCTTGAAGCAGCGCAGCGCCTCGCCGTGGTTAAAGCCATAGGTCCAGATCAGACCACGATCGAACCAGCGTTGCGCCTCGGGAGACGTCGTCGTGATCGAGCGAGAGTGGCTGCCAAGGTCATAGTAGTCAGTCATCGTGATCACTCCTCTATGAAGTGCCGCTGCGGCTCATGCCGCAGATACGGACCTGCAGAAGCAGGACGATTCGACCGGCACGTCGGCCAGGCCACGGGCGGCATCAAGACGCTCGAGAATCGCGGCGGCCTCGTCAAGCTTGCCCTGTCGTACCAGACATTCGTGGTAGCCGTGCAACGCCCAGACGTTGTCCGGGTGCTGGTGGGCGCGGGGCAGCGAATCATCCAGCCCCAGATCGGCCCGGTAGACGTCAGCGGCCTCATCGACCTGGCCCTGCTCCAACAGGAGCGCGCCGAGCGCGTGGCGCGGCGGCTGCATCCAGGCCCACGGCTCGGAGTAGAGCAGTCCGTCGGAGCGCTCGACCGAGCGGCGCAGATGGTCAAACGCCAGATCGTAGTTGCCCTTGCGGTACTCCAGCTCACCGGCCAGCATTTCGGCGGAAATGCCGAGGATGTCCCGGCAGGTGTTGTTCTGGAAGACGCGCGTCTCCGGGACGCGAGCGTAGGCGGCCTCGAACAGCCGCCGCTGCTCTTCGGCCTCGGCGACGACCCCGGTCGCGGCGAACGCAACACCGCGCGCGTAGTGAACCATCGCAGTCGAGACGCAGTAGAGCGTCGGATCGTCCGGCAACGGTGTGTCGATAATCTCCTGCCAGCGACCAAAGCGGATCAGCGCGTGCAGCTTCATCGAAAAGCGCGCTTCCAGCCGGTCGGCCATCGGCGGCGTCTGGACATGCATCAGCTCAATCGGGATCGCGTTGACCATCCCCTCGGCGGCCTCAATCGCCACGTCCGACTGGCCGAGGAACATCGCGCCATACAGCTTGAAATGGTAGTTGTGCGTCCGGTAGAGGGTATAGACATTCATCGCCCCCTCCCGCTCACGGTACTTCTCGTCGGCGACGATGGCCGCGCTATTGGAATCGACCACCGCCTGGTAGTCGCCGCAGAGCATGTCGATGTGGGTCGGCATGTGATGGAGATGACCGGCGTCCGGCACCAGACCGCGCAGCGCATCCGCCGCTGCCGCAGCCTTCTCCGGGAACGGCGACATCTCCATCAGGTGGATGTACATGTGCAGCACACCGGGATGGCGCATCCCGTCCGGCGTGGTCATGGCGCGCTCCAGCACCTGCCGCGCCTCGACGGCGCTCGAGTTGTGCGCCGGCTCACCGGTCGGGAGATCCCACAAGCGCCACGGTGTGCGGTTGATCAACGCCTCCGCGAACAGCGCCACCACGTCGAGGTCGTCCGGGAAGGCGGCGTAGACTGCGCGCATCGCGTCGGCGTAGGCGTCGCTCCAGACCCACAGATCGTCGGGCACCGTCGTCGACTGGTAGCGCGCCGCGATGGCCTCAATCAGCGCACGCTCGACCGGGCTGGTGGGTGGTGCGAGGGCGCTGGCCTGCTCGACGGCCGCGCCGGTCGTTGCCAGCATCTTAACCAGCGTCTCCAGATCGATGTGGTCCCAGTCGTAGTTGTAGTTCGGGCCCGCCGCGTAGGCGATGCCCCACTGCGCCATCGCGCAACGCGGGTCGGCATCGAGCGCGCGCCGGAAGCAGCGCACAGCCTCCTCATGATTGAAGCCGTAGGTCCAGATCAGACCGCGATCGAACCAGCGTTGCGCCTCTGGAGACGACGTCGTGATCGATCGGGAGTGGCTACCGAGGTCAAAGTAATCAGGCATCGGGTCTCTCCTTTGAAGCAGCGCAGTGTTGCGGCTGGGAAGGGCAATCGAACCATATGGATAGCCGTATAGTGACGGAGGAAGCCTGGATTGTCTACCGAGGGCCACCAATCGGGCCGAAAAAACGGTGTTGGTGGCATACCGTCTGCATGACATAAGGTGCCCGGTTCTGACTGAAGATGAGCGACCGGGAGACGCGAGAGGAAGCATCGACAGGATGAGTAGATCGATCGTGGTGGTCGGGGGAAATATCGCTGGTGGCAGGGCCGTCGAGGCGCTGCGCAAGGAAGGGTTCGACGGAGCAATCACGTTGATCGGCGCTGAATCCGATCTGCCGTATGAGCGCCCGCCACTCTCCAAGGGGTACCTGACCGGCGAGGTGAGTGACGGCGAATTCAGCGTCGCGACGACGGAGGGCTACGCCGAGCAGCAGATTGATGCTCGTCTGGGCGTACGGGCCACCAGCCTGCAGCCGGACGTGCAGACGGTGACGCTCGACGACGGCTCGACCGTGCACTACGACCAGCTGCTGATCGCGACCGGCGCATCGCCGCGACACCTGAACGTCCCCGGCAGCGACCTGCCCGGCATCCACTATCTGCGCACCGTCGCGGATTCGCGCAGCATCCGCGAGGATCTGGCGAAGGCGGAGCGGGTCGGCATCGTCGGCATGGGCTTCATCGGTGCCGAGGTGGCAGCGTCGGCCCGCTCGCTGGGTAAGCAGGTGACGATCGTTGAGTACATCGCCCATCCGCTCGTCCCGGCGCTCGGCGTGGAAGTCGCGGCGCGCATGGTTGATATCCATCGCGGCCACGGCGTCGCGATTCACAGCGGCGTGGCGGTCGTGCGCTTCGAGGGCGACCAGCGAGTTGAGCGGATCGTCGCGGCGGATGGCACGGTCATCGACTGCGACATGGCGATCGTCGCCGTCGGCGTCACGCCAAACACCGCCTGGCTGGAGAGCTCGGGCATCGCGCTGGACAACGGCGTCCTCGTGAACGAGTACTCGCGGACGAACCTGCCCAACGTCTACGCCGCCGGGGATGTGGCGAACCGGCAGAGCACACGCTACGGACGCCGACTGCGGGTAGAGCACTTCGACAACGCCAGCAACCATGCCGTCTCGGCAGTGCGGGTGATGCTCGGTCAGGACAAGCCGTACGACCCGGTGCCGTACTTCTGGTCGGACCAGTACGACG
>JAMLIA010000015.1 GCA_023954495.1 Thermomicrobiales bacterium
GGCGATCTTTGGTGGCATCTGGGGCTTGCTGTATGGTGCGATCCTGAATCTGACCGAGTGGCCATGGGCCGCGCCAGGGCTGGATACGCAGGCCGGACTCTACTGGCTGCCCGGGATGGGCATCGGCGAGGCGCTGGCGGCGTATGGACGCTTCTATTTGACCACGTCTCTGGTTTACGATGCGTTCCGGGCAGCCGCCAATGTCGCACTGGTCGTCGCGCTCGGGCAGCCGCTGGTTCGGCTGCTGGATCGCTATCGTGACCGCTTCACCTGGTATCCATGGGTGGCGGTCGAGGCGGGCGATCTGTTCGATACTGTCGGCGATGCCGACCGGCCGATGATCGGGGATCGCGCACATGGCTGATGACGACGTCAGCACATCGTCAACTTCGTTCGCATTGGGCGCGGAGCAGCTGCTGGAGCGCATCGGACAGGCGCTGGTGTTCGAGCCGCGACCGGAGATCGTCGTGCGCTCGGCACTCGATGCGCTCGTCTCCGAGGTGGGTGCGACGAGCGCGGCGGTCTACTTCACCGACACGGAGCGCGGTGTCGCGCATCCTGCCTACACACTGAACTACCCGCCGGAAGTGCTGGCGCGCGTTCATGACATATCTCTCGACGTTCCGGCGATGTCGATCCTGGCAATCGAGACCGGCGAGGTGATCGCCATCGGTTCGCGCGCCGAAGCGCCGCCCGATATCGGATTCAGCCTGCAGCTTGCGGACGTGATGGGGATTCGAGCGTCGGCAGCCGTGCCACTGATCGCGGGCGGACGCACGCTCGGTGTACTGGTCTTCAACCTGAGCGAGGAGCACGCGTTCACCGATGACGAGGTGCGACTGCTCCGCCACGTCGGCGATCAGATCGCAGCAGCGGTCGAGCGCGCGCGGCTGGAGGACAAGCTCACCCGCCACGCGCAGGAGATGGATCTGCTGCACTCGATCGCCATCGCTGTTTCAGGCGAGACCGATCTGGACGCCATCCTGAAGGCTACGCTGTCGCGGCTGGCGTCGCTGATTACGTTCGCCGGTGGAGTGATCGCGCTGGTTGAGGGAGATGACCTCGTCGTGCGCGCTGCGCATGATCCGTTCGCCCCGGCATCGGAAGGTCGCCGCCGACCACGCGGCATCGGGCTGGGCTGGATCGTCGTTGAGACGGGAGAGCCGATCCTGAGCAACGATGTTGTGGCCGATCCACGACGGGCGCGCTTCGATCCATCGCGCCAGTTGCCCGGCTCCTATATGGCGACGCCGCTGGTCTGGCGTGGCAAACCATTTGGCGTCTTGCAGCTCGCCGCCGAAGCGCGCGGTGCCTTCCGCCCTGCCGATCTGGCGCTGCTGCAGACGGTTGGCACGCTGATCAGTGGGCCGATTGAGCTGGCGATACGCTATCAGGCCGAGGTCGCATTGCGCCAGGAGCTCAACCAGACTACTGCCCGGCTGGCGGCGATCCTTGAGCACGCGCCAATGGGTGTCTTCTTCTTCGATCGCGAGCATCGGCTGGCCTACGCCAATCAGGCGTGCTACGACGTGTTGCAGATCCTCCCGAAGCGTGAGCTGTTGCTGGGTCGATCGTGGGTGGAGCTGGCTGACATGCTGGCGAGTCGACGCTGGGCTGGCCAGCCGGATCAGCTCGCGGGCCTGATCGCGTCCACTCAGAGCATGCGCGACGATGTCATGGTGGACGACTTCCCGCTGCGCGAGCCGGACCAGGTGCTGCGCCGCATTGCCGCCCCGGTCTATGAATCCGGTGAGTTCTCCGGCCACCTCATCATCCTGATTGATGCCACTGCCGAGCGACTGGCGCTGCGTCAGGCGGAGCAGGCACTAGCGTTGCGCGACCGGTTTATCAGCATCGCCTCGCACGAGCTGAAGACGCCGCTGACCTCGATCAAGGGCACCGCCCAACTGCTGCTGAAGCTGCACGGCGCTGGCCACCTCGATCTCCCACGTGCGATGCGCTCGCTGGCGACGATCGACTCGCAGGCGGAGCGCATCGGGCTGCTGGTCGACGATCTGCTGGATGTCTCGCGCATTCAGGCCGGCCGGATCGAGCTGCGCAAGGAGTCGGTCGATCTCGTCGCAGTCGTCAACAGCGTTGTCGTTTCGTTGCCGGAAGAGGCCCGCCGCCGCATCCAGCTTGAACTGCCAGCGACGCTGCCGGGCCAGTGGGATCGCCTGCGACTAGAGCAGATCGTGCACAACCTGCTGGATAACGCGCTGAAGTACTCGCCTGCTGATGCGGACGTCGTCGCGCGGCTGGTCCGTGATGGCGGTGACGCGGTGCTGACGGTGTCTGATCGCGGCGTCGGCATTCCCACCGGCGACCTGCCCGCGCTGTTCCGGCCGTTCGCGCGCGCCTCGAACGCCGCCGATCACGATATCTCCGGCCTCGGGCTGGGCCTCTACATCACCCGCCAGATCATCGAGGCGCACCGCGGCAGCATCGTCGTCGCCAGCTCCGAGGGCGACGGCTCGACGTTCACCGTGCGCCTGCCGCTCGCATAGGCAGCCTTTCACTCACTCACCCGCCCGAACCAGATTGCACCGACCGGTGTATAGGAGATAGAACCCGGCGGATATGAGAAGAGGCGCGGATGAGCACGATCGACCTGCACGACGACACATCATCCCCGATCTCGGACCGTCTCCGCCGCCGGACGCCCTCGCTGCCGCGACGTCTCTGGCTGGTTGTCGCGCTGGCCGGGCTACTGGCCATCGCCGGCCTGATCGTCTACTTCACGACCGACATCGGCCGCGCGCGACCCACGCAACCTGCGGCGATCGTGCCCGATCTGCTGTTGTCGCAATCGTGGGATGCGAATTCCGGCGAGATGAGTAGCGTGCATGCGTTCTGGCCCAAAGACCAGACGGTGAGCGCACTGCCGGGCGTGCAATTGCAGGCTAACCCGATCGTCTCACCAGACGGTCGGCAGGTGGTCATCAGTGGCTGGTTGGTTACTGATGACACGGTATCGACCGTGCTCTATGCGTTCGACAGCAGCACAATGGCCGAGCAGTGGCATGCGGATCTGCTGAGCGAGCCGGTCGATCCCGACAGCAATCGGACGGTGTCGAAGGTCGCGATCAGCAGCGACCGGGTCTACGTCGCGAGCCATCGCTGGCAGTCGAGTGACCCGATCGAGTTGACTGTGCTCGACCGGGCAACTGGCGCGCAGGTGGCGCGAGTGGATCTGACGGTCGCTGATCCGGCCGCGAACCAGCCGAGCGTTTACATCAATCGGGCAGGCACCGAGCTGTATCTGCTATTCGGTCTCTGGAACGGACCGCCGGACGCCCCCACACCCGGCGGAACCGGGTACGTCCGCTTCGCGCTCCCCGATCTGCAGGAGCTCGATCGTCGGATGCCACTGTCAACCTCGCCACTTGCTGCCACTGGTTGGGGCGGTCTGCTCGGCACTGATACCCCGGTGCTTTACAGCACCATCAGCGGTGGTGAAACGGTGAGGCCGAGGGTGCGGTTCCTCGATCTGGCGGCCGGGCAGGAATTGCCGTCGCTAACGATCCCATTTACGAACCCGAGCGGTCTCTTTCAGCAGGGTATCTCACCCGATGGCACACGGCTCTATGTGTTTGATCCGGTCGCTGAAGAGCTGGCCGTCGTTGATGCTGCGACACGCACCATCGAGCAACATGTCTCCGTCGATATGACCGTTGGCGCGGTCGGCGATGCAACCGCCCAGCAAACAGCAGCTGGCGGCTACTTCTACTTCGGCGGCAGCCCTCTGCAGCTCTCACCGGACGGTGCCATGCTGTACGCCATCGGTGTGTCAGCAACCAACGGCGTGAACGAAACACGTGGGGTACTGGTCATCGACACGCGCACCTGGCAGGTCGTTGATCGCTGGCTGATGGATACTCATCCGTGGCAGATGATCGTCGGTGGCGACGGGCATTACCTCTACGTGCAGACGGTTAGCTGGGGTGCCGATGGTCGCAACGAGTTCCGCATTGTCGATACGACGACCGGCCAGGACGATTTCACGGTCGATCTGCCTTCCGGCACGATCTGGTCACTCGCGGGGCTGTATCAGGACACCTGGGGGCGCGCACCGGCGATCGAAGGGGTCGATCCGAAGACAATACGGGAGTCGGCCTCGGGTAAAGTGGTGCCGTTCGCCAGGCTCGATATCGCCGTCAGCAAGGCGAATGTCATTTCCGGTGATCCGGTCACGGTCGAGGTGCGCTTCCTCGATCCGAAGTCTGGCGAGGTCGTGCGAGACGGGCAGGATGGCGTGCGCTTCGCGCCGCCCGACCACGTCCAGGCGACGTTCAGTCGCGGAGCTGACCGCTCGAAGGACATGACGATCGTCCTGGCGCAGGCGGAGTACGGCGTCTATCGCGGCGCGGCGCGGCTTCCCGGCGTAGGCGGCTGGTCGCTGACGGTGACGGCACGGACCTCCGGCGAGCCGCTGCGGCGCATCAACCAGCCGAGTGCCGTCGTCGTGCAACCGGCGGCCATCGGCAGCGACGGCAACCGCTACGCTCTCCACATCACGACCGACCCGCAGACGCCAGTGCGCGACGAAGAGTTCACCCTGTACGCGGAGTTCGTTGACGTGCACACCGGCGCACCGATTCCGGCTGGCGTCACGCTGCCGAACGGCGCGCCAGACACGATCGCCATCAGCCTGTTGCCGGCCAACGGCAGCGGTGTGACGACGACGAAGCTTCTGCCGGATGGCGACGGCACCTATAGCGGGACAGCGACGGTCTGGCTCGCTGACGTCTGGCAGATCAACGCCAATTACGACGGTGATGGCTCCGATGGCTCGGTGCCGGTTGTATCGATCAAAGTGGGTGCGCCATGAGACGGGTAGGTGAGGGAGCCAGTATGCGCAGATTCATCTATGTGGTTGTCGCGACGCTGCTGCTGACAGCCTGCGCCGGTGGCAGCGACGCGACCTCGACGCCGGAGCCGGTGAGTGAGGCGACGGCCGCGCCGACCGCCACCGCCACGACCGCACCCAGCCCGACCGCGACTGCGACGCAGGCTGCGACACCGACCGCGACCGCCTCGCCGACGGTCGGCCCTCCAACAGCGACCGCCGGACCGACTGCCACTCCGGCACCGCCGCTGACCGAGCTGCAGTGCGGCGCTGAGATCGCCACAAGTGTCACGCTGGCCAACGACATGGCCTGCGATCCGATCGCGATCGTCGTGACCGGCGACAACCTCGTGCTCGATCTGGGCGGGCGGACGATCACCGGGCCCGGGCCGGGTAGCCGCACCTGGCCGATGCCGCGGTTCGACATCGCCGGGGTGATCGTGCGCGGCAGCGGCGTCACCGTCCGTAACGGCACTGTCTCTTCGAGCGGCATCGGCGTGCTGGTCGATGGCGGTAGCGCGGCGCGGATCGAGCAGGTCCAGACGCTCGGCAACTACTACGGTATCTATCTGTACGAGGGTGGCGGCAGCACGATCGATGGCAATGTCGTGCGCGACAACGTCTACGGCCTGCATTTGCAGCAGACGACCGGCAACACGCTGACGAACAACAACCTGTCGAAGCAAACGCACCACTCTCCGGGCGGGTACGGGCTGTATCTCTACAGCTCGTCGGGCAATCGGATCGAGGGCAACACGATTCAGGAGAACCTCAACTGGGGGCTGTGGTTCTCCGACTCGAACGACAACGTGATCGTCCGTAACAACATCATCGGCAACGACCCGCAGGTTAGCGACGACTCAGGCGGCAACATCTACTTCGATGAGGCGACCCGCGAGGGCAACTTCTGGTCCGACTACGCCGGGGCGGACAGCAACGGCGACGGCATCGGCGAGGATCCCTACACGATCGGCGGCCCCGGACGGCTCACCGATCCGTACCCGTTCATGGCGCAGGATGGCTGGCAGGGCCGCACGACCGCGACGCTCGGCGTGACAGAAGCCGCGCCGCCGTCGGAGAGTCCGCCGCGCGCCTACGTCCAGTTGGAGAACGGCGACATTGCGGCGATTGATTCGGCGAGCGGCACGCTGATCGGCTCGTGGTCAGTTGGGGCTGCGCCGCCGAGCATGGCGACAAGCTTCGACGGCACGCGCCTCTACGCCATCGGCGGCGATGGCGAGGCTGCCAACGTGCTGGCGATCGACACCAGCAGCGGTCAGGTCGTCGAGCGCTGGGAGATCCCCGGCGCGCAGGTGGTCGCGGCGATGTACGACGGTGCACGGGTGCTGGCCTCCTCGCAGCAGGGGCTAACCGAGATCGTGCTGGAGACCGGCGAGCTTCGCCCGCAGCATGACGGCGCAGACGCGATCGCCATCACGCCGAGCTGGAAGCACAACCTGGCCACCGTCACCGCCGCAGATGGTGAGGTCAGCGTCGTCTACCTGCCGAATCAGCACGCGCCGTACTCGTTCGCGCTTTCGGGCGCGCCGGTGCAGGTCGTCGACAACCGACCGGGCACGCGCCTCTTCGCGCTGGTCGATGGCGAGGCGGATGTGCTGGTCGTCGATACCGAGCAGTTCGCCATCACCGACCGCATCCCGCTCGGCGACATCGATCCGGCACACGCCCGTATGGCCCCGTCGCCGGACGGCACGCTGCTCTACGTCCTCGACACGGAACATGGCCGCGTCGTCGCCATCGATCTCGGAACGAAGAAGATCGTGGCGGATGCCGAGATTGATGCTGGGCTGGGCGTCGATATCTCGATCAGCGCCGATGGCGACTGGATCGCAGTCGCGGTCGCCGATGGCGGCAGCAGCCGGGTGGCTATCTACGACCACTCGCTGGCGCTGTATCACGCCGTCATGCTCGGGCGGGTGCCGGTCGCAATCGTGTCGCCGCGATAGGGACGGTGGCTGACGGTGTGACACCTACTGAGGTGGACGTGTGTCTGGCCGGGCGTATGCAATACGCACTTACATGATTGATATGCGCAACACCAACGGCCTTTTGTAGACAGACGGAATACCAGCAGAGGGCATGCGGTAATGTAGGGGCGTATTGCATACGCCCGTTTGGCCCCCAACCCATTCCGATCAGTAGACACGGCGTCCGGCTGCCATGTTGAACAGGCGTGTGTCTGGCCGGGCGAATGCAATGCGTCCTACACGGATAACGTGATCTTCGCCAGATACTGCGACGTTACGGCTTCATCTCGATCTCGACGAAGACGAATTCGCTGTCGTTGTTGTTGATCACGTCGTGTTCGACGCCCTTGCCGCGCGAGTAGGATTGCCCGGCGACGAGGTCGGCGGTCATCTGGCCATCGGGTGTTTCCAGCAGGAGCTGGCCGGTCGTCATCGGGACGACGACGTAGTCGTACTCGTGCTTGTGCCAGCCGGTGTGCGCGCCGGGGGCGAAGCGCCACTCGGTCACGATCGCGCGCTCGGTATCGAGCTGCCGCGTTGGCACGGCGTCCGGTCGTTCTGCGGTCATCTGTGGTCCTCCCTTTCCCGTCAGCACATCGCCATCCGACGGGTATGGCGCGGCCAGCCGAAAGCTCCGGCTGGCCAGCCTCGTGACGATCTTACCCCTCGTAGACGGTTTCGCCGCCGATGATGGTCTGCGAAACCGGAACCTTGCTGATCTCCTCCGGCGCGACCTCACGCGGGTCGCGCTCCAGTACGACGAAGTCAGCCAGCATGCCTTCGCGGAGCATGCCCTTCTGGTCTTCCTCGAACGTCGCATACGCGCCGTTGACGGTATAGAGCGGCAGCGCCTCTTCGACGCTGATCGCTTCCTCCAGCGCGTACGACTGGCCGCTGCCGGTGCGCTCGGTGACCGACACCTCGATGCTCTTCAGCGGCTCGAAGGACGACACAGGGCAGTCGGACGAGAAGACGACCTTGATGCCCGCGTCGAGCAGGCTGCGGAATGGGTAGGTGAGCTGGACGCGATCCAGCCCCAGATGGCGGATGAAGCCGTCACCGTACTCAGTGATGAAGATCGGCTGGGTGACGATCAGCACCTGCATCCTGGCGATGCGCTCGACGATGTCGGGCCGCATGATGCCGCAGTGCTCGATGCGATGGCGGTGGTTGGCGCGCGGACAGGCCGTCAGCGCCTTCTCGTAGGCGTCGAGGACCATGTCGATACCCCGGTCACCAATCGCATGAACTGCGATCTGGAAGCCGGCCTTGTGGGCCTGCATGACGTAGTTGTCGAGGTCCTCCTGCGGCATCATCGTCAGCCCCAGGTTGCCATCGACCGGGTCTTCCAGGAACGGCTGGGTGACGGCGGCTGTGCGGCCGATCAGCGAGCCGTCGATAAACAGCTTGATCGGGCCGATCTTGAGCCGGTCGTTGCCGAAGCCCTGCTGCATGCCCAGCCCGGTGATGTGCGGCAGGAGCGTCTCGCGGATCATCAGACTCGTGCGCGGCTTGAGCTTGCCCTCGCGCGAGGCGATCTGGAACGCCGCGACCTCTTCCCACGTCAGGCTCATCGCATCCTGACTGGAGGTGATACCAGCCGCGACGTAGGCCTGGCTGCAACGCTCCGCTGCCTCGACGTAGTCATCGACGGTCGGCGCTGGGACGGCGTTGCGAACGGCGTCCTGCGCCGATTCGTGCAGCACGCCGGTCATCTCGCCGTGCTCGTCGCGGACGTAGTGCCCGCCCTGCGGATCGACCGAGTCGCGGGTCAGGCCGGCGCGTTCCAGCGCCAGCGAGTTGACCGAGCTGAGGTGGCCCGAGCCGTTGACGATCATGACCGGGTGGTTCGGTGCAACGGCATCCCAGTCGTGGCGGGTTGGGTGGCGGCGGTCGTCGAGCTTGTTGTCGTCGTAGCCCCAGCCGGTGATCCAGGTGCCCTCTGGCGTCGCAGCGGCACGCTCGGCAACCAGCGCCTTGATGTCCTCGATCGTGCGGACGTTCGGGTAGCTGGCGTTGATCTGGCCGAGGTTGCGGCCGTAGATCAGCATGTGATTGTGCGCTTCGTTGAAGCCCGGCATCGCGAAGCGGCCGCTCAGATCGAGTGTGGTGTAGCCGCGCGGCAGCGCCGATTCGACCATTGCGCGGTTGCCGACTGCGACAATGCGATCGCCGATCATACCAACTGCCTCGGCCGTCGGCCTCTGCGGGTCCATCGTGGCAATCGTGCCGTTGGTGATCAACCGTGACGTTACCATTCAGGCATCGCCTTCCTCGTGAGTATCGAACTGCTCAATCCGGCTCAGGACTCGTCAGCGCCGCACCATTCGAGGACGAACGCGCCGAGTACCTTGGCGGCACGGTTGAGCGATGCCAGATCGAGCCACTCGTCGGCGGCGTGCGCGCCCTCGCCGGATGCGCCGTAGCAGCCGGCCGGCATGCCCTTGAAGTTGAAGTAGCGCATGTCATTCACGCCAGTGCCGGAGCGCATCGCCATCTCCTCGCCGGTGACCGTCTTGTGCCACTCGCCGAGGCTGATGACGGATGGCTCGTCGGTCGAGACGGTCGAGCCGCTGGTGCGGAAACCGTCGTAGGTGATGACCGGCGGGTTGTCGCGCAGCCACGGGTCGTTATCAACGACAGCCTGGATGGCGCCCTCGACCTCGGCGCGAATCTCGGCGACGGTGCGGCCGGGGTAGTAGCTCAGGCGGCAGTGCAGTTCGCACTCACCCGGCACGGTGCTGGGCCAGTCGCCGCCCTGAATGACGCCGATGTTGAGGTTGATCGGATGATCGAAGTCCGCGAACGCTGGGTGAGATGTCTCGTTCATCCTGGCGTCCAGCGCTTCGAGTGCCTGGATGATTGGCACCGTCTTCGAGATCGCGTTGACGCCGCGCGTCGCCCAGGCAGCGTGCGCCGAGCGACCGGACACGAGCACGCGGAACCACATGACGCCGACGTGGGCGTTCGTGAACTCGCCGTTCGACGGCTCGGTGACGACGACCGCGTCAGCCGTGTAGCGACGGCTGGCGTCGAGCGCGCCGTTGCCGGTGCACTCCTCCTCGATGACGCTCTGGACAATCAGGTCGCCCTTGAGCGTAATGCCGAGGTCGCGCAGAACGCGCGGTAGGAACATGTTGATGGCGACGCCGCTCTTCATATCCAGCGCGCCGCGCCCGTACATCTTGCCGTCGACGATCTCAGCGGCCCACGGGTCGTGGGTCCAGTCGGCCAGCGGCTCCGGGCTGACGACGTCGATGTGGCCGTTCATGATGAGCGAGCGCCAGCCGGCACTGCCCTTGGCGGTTGCCGCGACGTTGGGACGTCCGGCAAATGGCACGCCGCTGTCGCCGGACTCGTCCAGTTCCTTGAGCGATTCGTCGATCTCCCAGACGTCTGTCTCCATGCCGCTCTCGCGCAGGTAATTGGCGATGAACTCCTGGATCTCGGCTTCCTGCCCGAGGACGCTGCGGAAATGCACCAGGTCGGCAACGAGCTGGACGAGCTCGTCGTGGCGCTCATCCAGCGCCTTCCACAGGCGCTCGGTAACGGCATTCGGTGCGGTGGTCATTGCATTTCCCCTCACGATAGACAACTTCCATCCGGCGTTACCGTTGGCCGCGGCTATGCCGGTGGTTACACAGAGAAGAGCGGCCGACACGATCGTATCGACCGCTGTAGATTAGCGCTGATGCAGACTTGGGTCGAGTGCATCGCGCAGGCCATCACCGAGGATGTTGAAGCACAGGATCACGATGAAGATCGCAAAGCCCGGTGCGAGGATGACGTGTGGCGTGTCGGTCATGTAGCGGCGTCCGGCGGCAACCATCGCGCCCCATTCCGGTGTGGGAGGCTGCGGACCCAGCCCGAGGAAGCTCAGGATCGATGCCGACAGAATCGCCGTCGCCAGCTGGAGCGTCGCGTAGACCAGCACCGGCGCGAACGAATTCGGCAGGATGTGGCGCATGATGATGCGTGAGTCGCCCGCTCCGACAGCCTGCGCCGCCTCCACGTACGTCTCGGACTTGGTGCCGAGGACCGCGCTTCGGGTAACGCGGGCGAAGACCGGGATTGAGCCGATACCGACGGCGATCATCACCTCGTAGACGCCCGGTCCGAGCGCGGCGACGATGGCGATGGCCAGCAGGATGCCCGGCAGCGCCAGCATGATATCCATCACCCGCATGATCGGGTTGTCCAGCTTGCGGAAGTAGGCGGCCAGCAGGCCGAGCGTGCCGCCGATGCCGAGGCCGAGCCCGACCGCAAGGAAGCCGATCGTCAGCGAGATCCGGCCACCATGCAGGATGCGGCTGAAGACATCGCGCCCCAGCTCATCGGTGCCGAACCAGTGTTCACTGGACGGCGCGAGCAGCCGCGCGCCGGATTGGGCCTTCTCCGGATCGTACGGCGAGAGCACCGGCGCGAGGATGACGGCGATGATGATCAGCAGCAGGAGGATGCCTGATGCTGTTGCGAACCGGTCGCGCGCCAGCATGCGATACCACGCACGCGATGCCTGCCGGGGCGGCTCTTCCTGTTGTGTGCGCAGGCTGTCCCGCGTTTGGTCAGCTGGTGTAGCGGTCATGACAACCTCACTCGCGGGTCAAACAGCCCATACGATACGTCGACGATCAGGTTGATCAGGACGAATGCCGCAGTCAGGACGAGGATCGGCCCCTGGACCATCGGGAAGTCGCGATAGTTGATCGCGCCGACGATCATGCGACCCATGCCTGGCCAGGAGAAGATCGTCTCCGTCACAACCGCGCCACCGAGCATGAAGCCGAACTGCAAGCCCATGACGGTCATGGCCGGCAACATCGCGTTCTTCAGCGCGTGGCGATAGATCACCACCTGATCGGAGAGACCCTTTGCTCTTGCGGTGCGCACGTAGTCGCGGCGCAGCACTTCCAGCATGCTGGAGCGCACAACGCGAGCGAGCGCGGCCACCTGGAAGTAGCCGAGGGTGAACGCCGGCAGGACGATGTGCTTCCAGCCATCTATCGTCCAGAGTGGTCCGCCGCGGCCAGAGATTGGAAACCAGCCGAGCTTGCCACCGAAGAGCCAGATCAGAATCAGGCCGATAAAGAAGATCGGGAACGAGATACCGAACAGCGCGCCGGCCATCGACAGCTTGTCCCAGATGGTGTTGCGCTTGACTGCCGCGATGACGCCGAGCGGGATCGCAACGATCGTTGACCAGACCTGAGCGACGAGGACCAGCTCAAGCGTGTTCAGGAATGTGTTGCGGATCTCGGAGTTGACCGAACGGCGGCTCACGAGCGAACGCCCCAGGTCGCCCTGGATGACGTTGCGCATGTAGGTGAGGTACTGCACCGGCAACGGTTTGTTCAGACCGAGCTGTTCGCGGATGTTCTCGACGGTCTCACGCGGTGCAGTCGGACCGGCGATCATCTCAGCCGGATCACCGGGGGCGATGTGGACGATCATGAAGATGATGATCGATGCACCGATGAGGACCGGGATCATCATGGCTAGCCGGCGTAGAAGATAGGCTCCCACGTTTCCGTCCCATCCAGAGAGATGCGGCGGCGAGTGCCGCCGCATCCTTGATGTTTGACGTCGGTTAGTCGGTCAAGGAGACGTCGAGGAGCTTCCAGGAACCCATGGAATAGAGGCCATAGTACTGGAATCCCTGAACATCGTTCTTGCGCACGCCGACGAGCTGATATGGGTGGAAGAGCGGCATCCAGAAGGCGGTCTCCATGACGCGCTCCTGGATGTTTGCGTACGCCTCCATCCGGCCCTCGTCGGTCTCTGCTACGCGCTCTTCCTGCAGCCAGCCATCGACATCGGGATCGTCGAAGCCGAAGCGGTTCGGAGCCGGTTGGTTGGTTGAGAGGAAGTAGAACATCAGGATCTCGTCCGGCGTCGAGTGCGGCATGTTCATCAGCATGATGGTGTGCTCGCCGGCCGCCAGCCGTGCCCAGATGGCCGCCTCTTCGATCATGACCGACTCGGCCTCGATGCCGACATCAGCCAGGTTGCTGGAGAAGAGCCCCATCATCTCCTGGTTGGTGTCGTTGGCGGTCACGTAGAACGGGATCGTCAGGCGAACGCCGTCCTTCTCGCGGATGCCGTCGGAGCCTTCCACCCATCCGGCGTCGTCGAGAATCTGCTTGGACTGCTCAGGATCGAACTTGTAGCCTTTTGCTTCAGCATCGGCCCATGCGCCCTTGATCCACGGGGCAACAGGACCCCAGCCAACCTTGGCGTAGCCGTACAGCAGCTCGTCCACGATCTGCTCACGGTTGATGGCGTGGAAGACCGCAAGGCGCACATCCTTATCCTGCATGATCTCCTTGCGCAGATTCATACCCAGGTAGGATGTTGAGCCGCCCTGACCCTCAATGACCTCAATGTCGCTGCTGGACTCAAGGTTCTTGGCGTCGTTCTCCGGCAGCTCCGGCGTGATGTGAATGCCGCCCGACTCGAGCTCGAGGACGCGGGTGGTGTCCTCCGGGATGATGCGCATGACCAGCTTGTCGATATGAACCGGTCCGGCGTTGTCGTAGGCCGGCGGGCCCCAGGTGTACTTGTCGAAGCGAGCGAACGTGGCCTCGGCGCGTGGCGTCCAGTTTTCGAACTTGAACGGGCCGGTGCCGTCGACCTTGAGCGTGCCGTAATCGTCGCCAGCCTCCTCAACAAATCGCTGGTTGAGAATGGCGGCAAAGCCGGTGCCGAGGTTGATCATCAGCTCGTTGTTGCGATTGGCGAGATTCAGCACGAGCGTCGTGTCGTCCGGCGCGTCAATCGTCTCGATGCCGGCGATGCGGTAGCTCGTCGGCGAGGCGGTCTCCTCGGCGAGCCAGCGCTCGATCGTGTACTTGGCGTCGGCCGAGGTGAACGGATCACCGCTGTGGAACTCGACGCCCTCCTTCAGCTTGAAGGTGTAGGTCAGGCCGTCGTCGCTGATCTCCCACGAGTCGGCGAGACCCGGGTCGATCGTCGCCAGGTCGTATCCGACGGTGACGAGCGTGTCCTGAATCTTCAGGATCCAGTCGGTCGCGATGACCGCCGTCACCTTGTGCGGGTCGAGCGATTCCGGCTCACGGTCGCGGCCCATGATGAGCGTGCCACCCTTGGTCGCCTCACCACTGCCCGAATCCTCGCTGTCGGATGTGTCGCTGGTTGCCTCACCGGCCGGCTCAGTGCTGGCACCCGATGAGCTGCCCGAATCGCCGTCATCGTCATCGTCGCCACCGCAGGCGGCCAGCAGGCCACCCAGCACCGGCACGCTGACGCCGGCAACCGCCAGGCGCTGCAGCAGGCTCCGCCGCGTAAGTGCGCTGCCCATCGGTAGGACAGATCGCAAGATGACATCATCGTTCATTACGGATTCCTCCCCACTCACGACGTTGCTTCCCAAATCTGCGCAACAAAATTGAGCGCAGCGTTCAGGAAACGTTTTCGTCTTTCTCCCACTCCAAGGTATCCTACGAACGCTGTGACCAAAATGTCAACGAAGATGCTGCGCGTTGCGCAGCACGCGTTCGGCCCGCGAACGTCCTCAGGTCGATCCGAACCACGATCGATCTGACGCCATTCGGGACAGTCTGTCACGGTCAGGCGACAATCCTCACTTGCGCACGCGCCAGCAGAGCGATAGAGTGTACGTACACCCTGCGTGTGATTGACAGGCAGTCACATCTTTACGGCTCTCGTGGGGCGGTGTACACTACATCTTGCGGTGGTCGCGAACTTGCACTACAAGATGTGCCACCGCCGGTCTGTCGCAGCATTCAAGCGGCAGATCCCCCGGGACATCTCAAACGGGGCTATCGGCAACGGCAGGGCGCAATCCGGTGAGGTGTACGTACATCAGCCGGGAACTGCTGGTCGGTACCACTGAGGTGAAGCAGGTGTAGTCGAGAACCGGGTGTGCGGGCGAGGCGCAGCCCATTGGAAACGCTCGGCGGCGTGGTCAATCCGTTTTCAGATTGCTTGCGCTGGTTGTGAGGAGATCGTTGGATGGCTGACTCTATTCGTGATGCTGATACCGGCACTGTGACGACGCATGGCTTCGCGCCGGTTCGTCCGACCGCGCACGAGCGGCGTGGCAACGGGTTGCGCGTCGAGCGCGTGTTCACCACTGCGGGAGGCGATCCCTACGACAGTATTGAATGGGCTCGCCGGACATCGCGCATTGCCAACCCGGACGGTTCGGTCGTCTTCGAAATGGAGGATGCCGAAATCCCGGTCAGCTGGTCGCAGGTCGCGACCGACATCATGGTCTCCAAGTACTTCCGCAAGGCGGGCGTGCCGCAGTATGACGCCGAGGGTAACCCGATCCTCGCTGCGGATGGCTCGCCGGTGCTCGGCCCGGAGCGCTCCGCCAAGCAGGTGATCAACCGCCTGGCTGGCACCTGGCGCTCGTGGGGCGAGGAATATCACTACTTCGCCAGCGAGGCCGACGCGGCGGCGTTCGAGGACGAGTTGCGCTACATGCTGGTGCACCAGATGGCCGCGCCGAACTCGCCGCAGTGGTTCAACACCGGCCTCAACTGGGCCTACGGCATCACCGGCCCGAGCCAGGGTCATACCTACATCGATCCGCTCACCGGCGAGCTGCGCGAGTCCGACGACGCCTACTCACGCCCGACGCCGCACGCCTGCTTCATCCAGTCGGTCGATGACGACCTCGTCTCCGAGGGCGGCATCTTCGATCTGGTCACGCGTGAGGCGCGCGTCTTCAAGTACGGCTCCGGCACCGGCTCCAACTTCTCCAAGCTGCGTGCCGAAGGTGAGCCGCTCTCCGGCGGCGGCACCTCGTCCGGCCTGATGAGCTTCCTGAAGGTCTTCGACCGGGCGGCCGGCGCGATCAAGTCGGGCGGCACCACCCGCCGCGCGGCCAAGATGGTCGTGCTCAACATGGACCACCCCGACATCGAGACCTTCATCAACTGGAAGGTGCTGGAAGAGAAGAAGGTCGCCGCGCTGATCGCGGCCGGCTACTCCAGCGACTTCAACGGCGACGCCTACGCGACCGTCTCCGGCCAGAACTCGAACAACTCCGTCCGCGTCACCTCCGAATTCATGAAGGCGGTGCAGGACGACGCCGACTGGGATCTGACCTGGCGGACGAACGGCAAGGTCGTGCGCACCGTCAAGGCGCGAGACCTCTGGAAGCAGGTGGCCGAGGCGGCCTGGGCCTGCGCCGATCCGGGCGTGCAGTTCGACACGACGATCAACGACTGGCACACCGCGCTGGGCTCTGGCCGAATCAACGCGTCGAACCCGTGCTCCGAGTACATGTTCCTCGACGACACGGCCTGCAACCTGGCCTCGCTGAACCTGATGAAGTTCTACGACGCCGACAGCAACACGTTCCGCGTCTCCGACTACCTGCACGCGATCCGCGTCTGGACGATCGTGCTGGAGATCAGCGTGTTGATGGCGCAGTTCCCGAGTCCGGAGATCGCCCGCCTCTCCTACATCTTCCGCACGCTCGGCCTCGGCTACGCCAACCTCGGCTCGCTGCTGATGACGATGGGCCTGCCGTACGATTCCGAAGAGGGCCGCACGATCTCGGCAGCGCTGACCGCGATCCTGACCGGCGAGTCCTACGCGACCTCAGCCGAGATGGCCCGCGAGCTGGGCCCGTTCCCCGGCTACGGCGAGAATCGCGAGCACATGCTGCGGGTGATCCGCAACCATCGCCGCGCCGCCTGGAACGCGCCAGCCGGTGATTACGAGCAGCTCTCGGTGCTGCCGGTCGCGATCAACCCGGAGTTCTGCCCGGACGATCTGCTCAAGGCTGCCCGCCACTCGTGGGACCGCGCGCTGCTGCTCGGCACCGAGCACGGCTTCCGCAACGCCCAGGCGACGCTGCTGGCACCGACCGGCACGATCGGCCTGCTGATGGACTGCGACACAACCGGCGTCGAGCCGGACTTCGCGCTGGTCAAGTTCAAGAAGCTGTCCGGTGGCGGCTACTTCAAGATCGCCAACCAGTCGGTCGCTCCGGCGCTGAAGAACCTCGGCTACAACCCGGCACAAGTGAACGACATCATCCGCTACGTCCTCGGCACGCTCAGCCTCGACGGCGCGCCGCACATCAACCGCGACTCGCTGCTGGCCAAGGGGCTCAACGACGCTGACATCGCCAAGATCGAGAAGGCGCTGCCGGGTGTCTTCGAGCTGCCGTTCGCTTTCAACGTCTGGACGCTTGGCGAGGACGCGCTCGTTCGTCTCGGCCTGACGCAGGAGGAGTGGACGAAGCCGGGCTTCAACCTGCTCCGCGCGATCGGCTTCAGCCAGCAGCAGATCGACGAAGCCAACGATGTCATCTGCGGCATGCAGACGATCGAGGGTGCGCCGCACCTGAAGGACAAGCACCTGCCGATCTTCGACTGCGCCAACCGCTGCGGCAAGCATGGCCAGCGTTTCATCCATTACATGGGGCACGTCCGGATGATGGCGGCGACGCAGCCGTTCCTGTCCGGCGCGATCTCGAAGACAATCAACATGCCGAACGAGGCGACGGTCGCCGACATCGAGAACGCCTACCACGAGTCGTGGAAGCTCGGCATCAAGGCGATGGCGCTGTACCGCGACGGCTCCAAGCTCTCGCAGCCGCTCTCCAGCAAGTCGGACAAGGAAGCCGAAGCGGAGAAGGACGAGGAGGCCGACGAGCGCGCCGCCGAGATCGCGGCGCTCAAGGCCGAGCTGGCCGAGATGCAGAAGATCGCTGCCCAGCTCGACCCGGCCCAGGCGGCCAACCCGCGTACCGTCACCACGAACTTCCGGCCGACCCGCCGGACGCTGCCGGCCAAGCGCGGCGGCTTCACCCAGGAAGCGCGCGTCGCCAGCCACAAGATCTACCTGCGCACCGGCGAGTACGACGACGGCCAGCTCGGCGAGATCTTCGTCGACCTCCACAAGGAGGGCGCGGCGATGCGGTCGCTGATGAACTGCTTCGCCATCGCCGTCTCGAAGGGTCTGCAGTATGGTGTGCCACTGCAGGAGTTCGTCGACACCTTCACCTTCACGCGCTTCGAGCCGCAGGGCATGGTTGATGGTCATCCGAACATCAAGATGGCAACCAGCATCATCGACTACGTCTTCCGCGTCCTCGGACTGGAGTACCTGAACCGCACCGATCTGGTGCAGGTGCCGCCGCAGGAATCGGCGACGAACTTCGGCGAGATGCTGCCGCCGGAAGCCAAGTCCTCGGCAGCTCCGGTCGCGGCAGCCGCACCGACCCCGACCGCGACACCGGCCATCGCGCCGACGAACGGCAACGGGAATGGCAATGGCCGCGCGCACGTGAATGGCAATGGCAACGGCCACAAGAACGGCAACCATGCCGCCCCGAAGGTCGAAGCCCAGCAGGCGCAGGCTACGACCGCCGCGCCGCAAGCCAGCGTCGCCACCGAACCAGCGCCCGCACCGGTGCTGGATGGCGGCGTCAGCCAGCAGCTCTCCAGCATGATGGGCGACGCCCCTTCTGCGACGTCTGCGGCCACATCACCGTCCGCAACGGCGCCATACAAGTGCCTCAACTGCGGAACAGCCTCGGCTGCTCGTGGTGGAAGAGCGGGCAGATAATTCACCGATGGCAACTAGCGAATTGCTACAGACTAGGTTGTCATCGGTGAATCCTCATGTTGTGACTTCGCCATAGCGGAGATGCACGTTGTCTTACCAATATTTGTTGACGCAACTAACCTGATTCATGGGCGAACCGGCGAGAGGCTCAGAGCCTATTGCCTCGTTGTCTGGCGGGTCGTACCGACTGGGGCGAGCATCAGTCGAGGAGTTTCGCCCGGCGCGATGGTTTCACCGCTGGATGGGATGGCTTCTGGTCGATACGATTGGCGGAACTGCGTTTGTTCCGGATGGCCTCTCTGGCTGGGAAATGGGTACTAATCGTGATCCAAGACGCAAGGCTGAAGACGACTCATCTAAAGCGAGCGCAACAAGCACTTGGTGATGATGCCTCAGTTATCTGAAATGACCTTTGTATTCGTGACTCCTCGGCGATGGTCATGAAGAAAGATTGGCAGAGGGAGAAGCGCCAAGACAAGATATTCAAGAACGTAGTTGCCTTCGATGTGATGATCTAGAGACGTGGGCTTGAGCAGGTTCCGGCTGTCTATCTTTGGGTTTCAGAAATAATCGGTACTACTATCGCCGGTTTGCAAACCATTGATGCGTTTTGGTCTGACTGCAGTGCGACGGAACCAGCCTTTGATTCTCAACTCATCTATTGCTGGACGAGGCGCTGCTCGCGACATTAGTGAACGACTGGCCGCAAAGTCGTCGACGATCCCATCTGTGGTGATTCACTTGATGAAGCACTCCGCGTTCTTGTCGCAGCCATTCAGTCGCTCCCTCAGTCGGAATCGGATATTGCGCGAGCGCGATCCGTCATTATTGACGATCCCACTGCGTGGAGGCGGATCTCACTTTCAGCGTCTCCACTCATTCTTATTCCGACGTTCTCTAATGTGAATATTGGGACAGCCATAAGACAGGGACATCAAGTTGTTATTCCGCTTGGCAAGGAGGCTGCCTCATACTCAGATACGGTGAATCTGCCGCGACCAAATCGGCAAGCCGCGAAAGAGGTTGGTTCAACTGGGCCTGCCAGAAGGGCGAGCACGGGATCTTGCTAAGGTCGCGAGGCGGAGTACCCTTGCATTCCGTCGAAGCATTGCCTCCTTCCGGAACTTCAGCAGCCGCTTTGGGCGTTGCCGGAGTTTGCGGGGCATTAGTGCCTTCATGCTTGCTGGATCTTGGGATAGGACTAATGTTGCAGACCAAGAAGCGATCGTAGAACTAGGCGGCGTACCGTATCACGACGTAGAGCAAATACTCACCAGATGGGCGAACTCCTCAGACCCTCCTGTTCGTTGTACTGGATCGACATGGTATGTGGCGGACAGGTTGGACGCTTGGAGATTGCTCCGCCGTTACATTACTCCGACACATGTCGCCAAGTTTAGACAAACCGCACTTGCTGTCTTGGGAGTGGTTGACCCTGCGCTTGATCTTCCGCCTGATCAACGGTGGGCTGCTAACCTCGAGGCAAAAGACTTTGGTTCATTCAAGGACGCTTAGGACTGGGAATTTCGGAGACTCGCTCTTATGGTGCTGACTCTCAGATGATCGATAGCCGTCTTTACCAGGGTTTGGCGGAGACGGTGGTTAATGACTTGCTCAAGGTCGATCGACCGCTAGAAATGTGGCCATCTCTTTCTGACCAGTTACCCCTTCTTGCCGAAGCAGCTCCAGATTCTTTCTTGGCATGCCTTAACACAGTCATTGAAGAGTCCAAATGGCTGGAACTCATGTTCACTGATTCTGTTGCAAGGTCGACGTTGTTTACTTCTTCGGCGCATAGAGGGTGTTATGCACTTCCGTCGAGCAGCAGTCGCATGACACGGTGAGCAGCGAGTGTGGAGAATGCGACCAGATGCAGTCCCGCCACCGTCTCAGGTAAGCGCTCGTAATCCTTGGCCAGACGCTGAAACCGGCTCAACCACGCGAACGAGCGCTCGACCACCCAGCGCCGGGGCAGCAACACGAATCCTCGGTGCGCCTCCGGCAGCTTGACACTCAACCGGATGCCCCAGCCATCCGCTGCCGCTTCGGCATCTGCTCCGGTACCCCTGATCGACGTAGGCCAGCCCGATCGTGTCGCCAGTCGCCTCCTGTACCGCTGCCAGTTCCTCGACCTGTGCGCGATCCTCTACCGTTCGCGGGCGTGACCACCAATGCCAGGAACTCCCCCAGCGTATCGACCGCCAGGTGCAGCTTCGAGCCCTTGCGCTTTCTTGTGCCCGTCGTAGCCGCCTGCGTGCCGTTCTCGATCGATCCTGACAGCGTGCGACTGTCGAAGATGGCAGCCGTGTGGATCCACCGATTTCCCTTCCCAAGCCGAATCAGGGCCCGCAGGTCGGCCACGATCGCCTCGAAGCAGCCAGCACGGGAACCAGCGCTGGCTCTGCTGGTAGACGGTGTGCCAGGGTGGAGATCGTTGGGCAGCGTAGCGCCATGGCGAGCCGGTGCGCACGATCCAGCGCAGGCCGCTGAACACCTCACGCAGATCATGGTCACGTTGTGGCGCATCCTCGGTCATCAACGTCAGATACGGAGCAACGAAGTCCCATTCTTCATCGCTGATATCACTCGGGTACGGCTTCCGCATGCTGTGTTCTCCATCCCACAAGGGTATCGAGAACTTCTACTCGTGTATAACACCTCTACGGGACTCTTGTGGGCGGTAGAAAATCTGTTGTGGTCCCCAGGTCACCTGAAGAGCGCCGCGCTTGCATTAGCTCGGTTGGCCCGTCTTGATCCTGGAGGCCAATGGAACAACCGCCCGATCAACACTCTCACAGATATGTTGCTACCGTGGTATCCGCAAATAGGTAGCGATGTCGATACTGAGCTTATGATCATTGACTTGATTCGATCAAATGAACCGGATGTCGCATGGGACCTTATGCTGCGCCTTCTGCCCGGCGAGAGGACTCATGCTGATTTGGTGCATAGACCTGATTGGCGCGACTGGGCGTCTGATCCGGTTAAGAACATGTCGCCTTCCGAACAGACGGTCTTTCTTGAGCATTTGACCAAGAGGATCTTGGCAGATGCAGATGCTTGCCCGCCGAGATTGAAACAACTCATTCCAAGAATGCGTCGCTTGCCTTTGCAACAGCGAACAACCCTGCTGGAAACCCTCCAGGGCATCGAGATCGAGCGGTATGATGAAACTGATCGTGAGAGCATATGGCACTCAATCAGGGTGACTTTGAGTCGTCTCCGAATCAACTCCGCGGTTTCCGGCAGGCTTTTTCCAGAGGAACAGGAGATCCTGAAAGAACTGTTTCACCATTGGGCTCCTACTGACCCGATAGTACAGCACGCTTGGTTGTTCTCGACTCGACCAGAGTTGCCAGAGCATGACGGTGATTGGGTCAATTACAAACATGTCGTTTCTGAGTCGCGAGCCAACGCCGTTAGTCAAGTGATGAATAGCGGTGGGATTCTGGCGATCCAATCGCTCGCAAGTCGGAGTGATGATCCATGGCTCGTCGGCTTCAGTTTTGGCCTGCAGAAGATCCTTGAAACCGAAGATGAAGGCTGGATGGCTAACCTGTTAGGTTCCGACGCTGATAGTGAGCGAAAGCTTGGAGAAGGTTACGTTGCTGGAAGCTTCGCCGCAAGGGGGTGGGACTGGGCTGAGTCAATTCTCGAGAGCGGAATAGCCCGGTGGTCAGTACGTCAACAGTCTCTTTTTCTCCTGAGCCTACCATCGGATCCGAGAGTATGGGACTGGACCGCTCGTCTCGGTGATGCTTGTGATGCGGAGTACTGGAAGGCGTGGTCCAAATGGGTAGAGCGTCCCTCTGACTGCGAATATGTGATCAAAAAGCTAAATGAGCATAGTCGCCCGAGAGTAGCAATTCGGATTGCAGCTGGACATGTAGGGCAGGATGGGTTCTTGCTTTCCGCTTCAGACGTGATGTACATGCTTGAATGCGCAACTCTCGGTGAAGGGACGGTTGATTCTGTCTTGCCTTCTAGTTACGAGATTGAAGTCATCTTCGGATACATTGCCAAGCGCGATATTTTGAGTCAGCATGCGCTAATGCAATTGGAATGGCTATGGATACCGATTTTGACACAAGCAGATAATTACCATATGCATCTGCACGACGCATTATCCAAAGATCCGCAACTATTTGCAGACATGGTGGCAATGTTATACCCCTCAGTGCATGAGAGAGTTTGTGCCGCCGATGAGCAATCTAAGATAAATGCAGAGTATGCATATCAGCTTCTGAGCTCTTGGAATGTGGTTCCCGGGTCTGATGCTAGCGGTGTCATTAGCGAGAAGCTGCTGTCTGATTGGATAGGTGAGGCTCTTGCAATCTTAAGTAGGACTGGCCACTCTGCCGTTGGTGCTCAGCATATTGGTCGAGTACTGAGATACGCATCATCAGACGATGACAGTATTTGGCCTCCGGCTGCCCTATATGTTATTGAACATAATAACAACCCAGATATTGAGCGCGGGTTCGAAGATGAATTTATTAACAGTAGAGGCATAACGAGTCGTGGGCTGACTGAAGGCGGCGAGCAAGAGCGAAAGCTAGCCGAGAGATACGACTCCCTAGCTATGTCATTGTCATCAGCCTATCCCCGAGCGTCTGCATTGTTTCGGCGACTCGCGAGCAATTATGAACAATACGCCATGTATGAGGATATCGACGCAGAATTGCTCGAAGACATCTTGTAGACGCATGGGTGAAAGAGAGTCTGTACTGGACCTTGACATTCACCGCCCTCCATCCCCCTCATACGGCGCAACCCGCAACGACACCGCACTCCCCGGCATGCCGCCATAGCCAAGCGCAATGACATCCTCTGGCGCCACCGGCTCGGCACGCATCAGGGGCGGCAGGTAGAGGTCGCCGACGGTGTGGCCGAGGTACATGCGGGCTGATGCCAGGTTGAGGATCTGCACCGAGCCAGCGCGGGCCAGCCACGACATGCTGCCGCGCGTGGGTGCGCCGGAGTGGACGAGCGTCGCGCCGATGTCGGCGAGCGCGGCAAGCACCGGGTCGAGCGGGTCGATCGGGTTGCCACCGGCGACGAGCACGACCCCTGCACCGTCAGACAGCGCGGCGCGAAACGCAGCGGCCACGGCAGTGCGCTCGTGCGGCACGCAGCGGCAGTCGCGCAGTTCTGCGCCGAACCAGGCGACTTTGCGGGACAGTGCGGCCCGCACGCGGTCGCGCTGTTCGGCGGACGTCTCGCCAACGAGGATGACGGCGACCGGGCGCGGGACGAACGGCTCCAGCGCGACGAGCGGCCCGGCTGCTGCCCGGCAAAGCTGCTCGATGGCGGCGACCTTCGCAGTCGTCGTGACAATCGGCGAGACCTTGACGCTGGCGACCGGCGTGTCGGCATCGACCGGCTGCAAGTCGATGGTCGTGTAGACGGTGATCTCGCCGACGCTGTTGATGGCACGCAGCAGGTCGGCGTCGATGCGGACGAGGCCGCGGCGACGGGCGACGAGGTCCACCCGGCTCTGGTTCGGCTCGCGGATGGTGAGGTGTTCTCCGCAGATCGCAGTCGCCACCTGTGATGCCGCGTCGTTCTCGTGCAGGTCGCCCGGCTCGCGTTCGACGAGGTGCAGATCGTGCGTGGCGTGCTCGCGCAGCGTGTCCAGATCGGCGGCAGCGAGGGCCGTGCCTTTCGGCAGGCGGAGCGTGCCGGAGCTATCGCGGATGTCCTGCGTCAGCACCCAGCCGGTCTGTGCGGCGGTGATGTCAGCCGGGGCGAGTGCGTGCGCTTTCAATCTGGCGCTCCTCCTGCCGTGGCCACGGACCGGTTCAGTACAGCAGCTCGGGGTCCTGCTGCTCGCGGACGATCTCTTCCAGCGCGGCGAGGTCGCTCTGAATATCCTCGCGGGTCATTTCCGGCCGGATGTCCAGGATTTCGAGGATCTCCAGGTCGAATGCGTCGATGCCGTAGTGGTCAACATCGGCGCGGATGCGATGGTCGAACACGCCGGTTGTGCCGGTCGAGCGCGCAAACGCGATCTTGTTGCGGATGCTCGGCAGATTCGGCGACGATGCAACCAGTGCCTTGCCCGTCTGCTTGTTGACGATCCGGTAGACGCCCGCTTCGGTGTGCGTCTCCTTGTATTGATCGCGCAATGCTCGTCGTCGCGATCGATCGGTCATGGGTGCTCCTTTGCGCGGTGCGTCGTTCGGCACGTACCGTTTCCTACCACGTCTTCGTGCCGACGCGCTACTCTTCGCATCCTGACCTGTCGATCCCGGGCAGGCGCGATCGTCGTCTGTAAGCGAAGGGCTGGTGCCGGTGTACCGTGACCCACAAGTGAACTTCTACGTGCGTGATGTCGAGACGTCAGTGCGCTTCTACGCCGACCTGTTCGGCTTCGTCGAGACGTTCCGCACGCCGGAGTCGGGCCCGCCTGCGCACGTCGAGCTGCGCCTCGGTGGCCTGATCCTCGGCCTCGCCTCCATCGAGGCTGCGCAGAAGGTGCATGCAATCCCGGCCGGCGAAGGTCCGGCCCGTGCCGAGGTCTGTCTCTGGACGGACGACGTTGACCAGTCGTACGCAGAGTTGCTGGCCAACGGCGCGCAGCCGATGACCGCCCCGCACGACTTCCTCGAAGGCCGCCTCCGCGCCGCCTGGGTCGTCGATCCGGATGGCAACCCGGTAGAGATTGTGGCGGAGCGGAAGGCGGAGTGACGATGCTGCGACTGCAACGGCAGCCTGCTCGACGAATCACCTTGACTACTGGTTGATGGGACAGTGTCATTTTCATGATTTCACGATCCTATAGGATCGTGAAATCATGAAAATGAAGTACGACGCGCAGCGATGATGCAGTGCATGACAAAGCAGATACGGCCAAACGTCCAAATTCATGATTCACGATCCCTAAGGAATATGAAATCGTGAATTCAGGAATCTCGCCGATCGACCATGCGGCGCTTGCCACAGCTCACGCTCGTGCCAGGAACGTATCAGCGCTATGGAGTGAAATTCATGATTTCATGATTTCATTTTCCTAAGGGATCGTGAATCATGAATTTGTCGATGATCCACGGACGGTTTCAGCGTCCTGCCGATCTGATTGCCCGTCCGCTACTCGTCGATCCGGCTCATCCAGGTGCCGCGTTTCCAGCCGCGCTTGTCGAGCTCGCGGAGGAAGGGGACGAGGATGGCGACCATCGCTTCAGTCATGGCCTGACCTTCTTCGGCGGAACCTGCTGCCGCATCGCCGGAGAAGCCCTTTGGCACGGTCCCCTTGAAGCTGTCGATCAGCAGGATCGGCAGATCCACGAACTGCGTCTGCTCGCTCGTGGCCAGATCGTGGCGCGTCGTTTCGGGATTGCTGTAGAGCACCATCGACATCTCAGTGCGTCCGGCGTGGTCGCCGTCGATGTCGAAGCGGCCGGCCAGCATCTCCCTGGCCTTGCCCATGACGCCATCGACCAGTGCAACTTTCATGTCGTGCTTCTGCGAGAGCAGTCGCGCCGCCGTCTCGGCCGGTGCCGGGTTGCCGTCGTGGGCCGGGACGATGATCAGCTTGGTGATGCCGTGGTGCAGCAGCGACTCGCCGATATCGACGATGACGCTGGAGAGCGTCTCCGGACGTAGCGAGAGGGTCCACGGCCAGGCGAGGTGGTGGTGGCTGACGCCGTAGGCCAGCGTCGGCAGCACGAGCGTGTTGCCCAGTTCCCGCGCAACCGCCTCCGCCCACGTCTCGGCGGTGAACGTGTCGGTGCCATATGGCAGGTGCGGCCCGTGGTATTCGGTCGCACCCAACCCCAGGATCGCCTTATCGAACTGACCCTCCTCAACCGGCCCACCCGTCATGCGCTCCAACCGCACTTCAGGTGACGTCGGACGGATTGGTTTGGTCGTGTCAGTCATAGTCTCCTCCTTCACATAGCTCAACGTCCGCGAAACACATTCAAAACGGCAGCCAACTCATCAGCATCAGGACACCCCCTCTCCCAACGTTGGGAGAGGGGGCCGGGGGGTGAGGGCCTCCCCGTCAATACGCCAGCCGATACAGCGCATTCGCCAGCACATTGATCCCCGGCATCATATCCTCGATGCTGGTGAACTCTGCCGGGGTGTGGCTGCGACCGCCCTGGCTGGGGACGAAGATCATCGCGACCTTGGCCTTCTTCGCCATGCGCTGCGTATCGTGCCCCGCGCCGCTGTGCATCAGCTGATAGGCGATGCCCTGTGCCTGGGCCGCCTCTTCCAGCGCTGCGACGACGCCGGGATCGGAGATGCACGGGTCGTGGTCGGCGACGACGCGCCAGCTGACGTCGATGTCGTGGCGTGCGGCGACCTCCTCGATCGTGCGTTCGTGCTTGGCGAACAGCCGCTTGCGCACCTCGGGATCGGGGTGGCGGGCGTCGATCATGAACGTGACCTTGTCCGGCACGGCGGCCGGCAGGTTCGGCTCGACCTGCATGTTGCCGATTGTCGTCACGGCTGGACGGCCGAAGCGTAGCGCCGTCGTGATGACGTCAGTGATGATCTCGGCGGCGGCCGGCATCGGGTCGCGGCGGGTGTCCATCGGGCGTGCGCCGGCGTGGTCGGAGCGACCGGTCAGCTCGACGACGTAGTGGCGCAGGCCGGTAATCGCGGTGACGATGCCGACCGGCAGCCCCATCTGCTCCAGGATCGGCCCCTGCTCGATGTGCAGCTCGATGAAGGTGTCGATGTCGCTACGTTTGGCTTCCGGGATCTTCGCCGGGTCGAGGCCGACTTCACGCATGGCTTCCGCCATGGTCTCGCCGGTGAAAGCGATCGTGTTGTCCGGATCATTCGGCATGATCCGCCCCGTGATGGCACGTGAGCCCCAGAAGTTGGTCGAGGCGAAGCGGCTGGATTCCTCCTCGCAGAACGACAACACCTCCAGCGGACGCTTTGGCTGGCCGAACTGCTCGACCAACGTGCGCACGGCTGACAGGGCCGCGACGACGCCGAGCGCTCCATCGAAGCGTCCGCCTGGCGCTTGCGAGTCGATGTGCGAGCCGCTGACGACCGACGCGCCGCCCTCGCTGCCGTCGATGCGGCCCCAGACGTTGCCAACGCCGTCCATCCGCGTGTCGAGACCGACCTCGCGGCACCATTGCTGGACCTGCTCCTGGGCGGCAACCCACTCCGGCGAATAGACCAGCCGCTTGACGCCAGTCTCGCCATACGCGCCGAACTGCGCGAGCGTCGTCAGGTAGTGCTCGACCATTCCTGGATCGACTGTGATTGACTGCTCCATCATCTCCCCTTATCACTCGCGTCGTAGGCGCGCGCTGCGGCGGCGAACAGGATGCCACCGAGTAGCCAGAACGGGTCCCAGAACCAGAGGTGCCAGCGCAGCTCGCTGGCGCTCAATGAGGCCGCGCGGTCGATCACGCCGGCCGCCATCAGCCCATGCTGAATGAGCAGGGCGATGCTGTAGAGTAGCAGCCCGCCGCCGCCGATCCAGGCGAGTGCCCGCATCAGGCGGCGAGGTGCGCGGCGTCCCCACGGCGAGATCAGCGCCAGCGCAAAGGTGCCAGCGAGCACCTTCAGCAGGCCGGTCACCACGAGCAACGCGATCATACCGGGATCGCGGCGCAACGTCGGACCGCTGATCGTCTCGCCAATCGTGCCTGCGCCGATCGTCCCACCGGCAGCCCAGTAGAAGCTCATCGCGGCGAAGATCCACGCCCAGGCAGCGGCCGACTGTGCTGGCCAGCGATGTGGTGAGGACTGGTTCAGATGCGCACCCCTCCGATCCTGGTATCGATGAGTCTACGTGGCTCCGACGACGTTGACAGCGCGCCCGACTCCGGCGATGCTGCCGCAACGGCAGAATCGCACGAGTGAGGAGAGTGACATGGCGGATCAGCCAAACGTTCGCGACATCGAGAAGTATGTGCTGGGTGAGGTCTGGACCTCGGATGAGATCTACACGAACCTGCGCTATATCTGCGACGATCTCGGCTCGCGCTTCGGTGGCTCGGAGAGCGAGCATAAGGCCGGTGAGTTCCTGCTGGGCAAGATGAAGGAATATGGCCTGCAGAACGCGCACCTGGAGGAGTTCCCGGTCTACACCTGGGAGCGCGGGACCTGTGAGCTGACGATGCTGGAGCCAGTGGAGCGCTCATTCTCGGCGATCTCGATGCCGTTCACCGGCAGTGGCACCGTCGAGGGTGAGATGATCGACATCGGTGAAGGCGAGACAGCCGACTTCGAGCGGGCCGGCGAAGCGATCCGCGGCAAGATCGTGCTGACCGCTGCCGAGACGAACAGGCCGGGCGAGGTGACGCTGCACCGCACCGACAAGTTCCGCCTCGCGGTCGAGGCTGGCGCGATCGGCTGCATCTTCGTCAACAAGAACCCCGGCATGCTGCACATCACTGGCTCACTCTATGCGCAGAATCCAGAGGGCAAGGAGGACGCCGACCACGAGGCGGCCATTCAGGGCATCGGCATCAACCATGAATCCGGCAGCATGATCCGCCGATTGGCCGAGCGCGGCACGGTGCGGATGAAGATCCATACCCAGAACAGGACCTACCTGTCACGCTCCTACAATGTCGTCGGCGATATCCCCGGCCAGCACCCGGAGGAGATCGTGCTGATGGGCGGCCACTACGATGGCCATGATGTCGCCCAGGGCGCGGCGGACGACGGCGCGGGAACGCTCGTTGGACTGGAGGCCGGTCGGGTGCTTGCGCCGTTTGCCGGTCAGATGCGCCGGACGGTGCGCGTCATCTGCTTCGCGTATGAAGAGTTGGGCCTGGGTGGTAGCTGGGCGCACCACGAGCGCTACCTCGATGGCGACGAGAAGCTGATCATCGCGCTCAATCTCGACGGGGCCGGTCGCGAGGGCACGGATCAGATCACCGCTACCGGGGACGAGACGCTGGCCAACTGGTTCCGCGGACTCTCCGGCACGATGAAGCACAAGATGGAAGTGCGCAACCGGGTCGGCACGCACTCCGACCACTTTCCGTTCTTCCGCGCGGGGTTCCCGAGTGCGACGCTGAACACCATGGGTTCGACCGCTGGAATGATCGGGCGCGGCTACGGCCACACCGAAGCAGATACGGTCGACAAGGTCACGCTGCGCGGCCTGCAGGGTGGCGCGGCATCGGCAGCGCGTGTTGCCGCCTATCTCGCCACTGTCGAGCCGTTCCCGGTCGAGCGACGCGGCACGGACGCCGTCATCGCCGAGCTGGAGAAGGCCGGTCAGGGATACCACGCGCACCACTGGAGCATCGCCAACCGCGTCAAGTAGATCCCGTCGCGCCCCGGCCTTCGTGGTCGGGGCGCTCCCTGATTCGCTTGCGCCCGAGCGATAGAACGAAGCGTGACAGATGGCTGACTACGGGCACGATCTGCAATTCGGCTATTTCCTGATCCCCGATAACAGCGACCCGGCAGCTTTGCTCGACCTGGGTGGTCGGCTGGACGAGCTGGGCTACGATCTGATCGGCATTCAGGATCACCCGTACCAGCGGCGCTACTTCGACACGATGGCGCTGATCGCGATGCTACTGGCGCAGACCGAGCGCGTGCGCATCTTCCCCGATGTCGCCAACCTGCCGTTGCGCTTGCCGACGATGCTGGCGAAGGAGGCTGCGACGCTCGACCAGCTCAGCGGCGGTCGCTTCGAGCTGGGCCTCGGCGCTGGCGCGTTCTGGGATGCGATCGCTGCGATGGGTGGGCCGGTTCGCACGCCCGGCGAGGCGATCGGGGCGCTCGAAGAGGCGATCGCGATTGTCCGCGCGATGTGGTCTGGCGGACGCGGCCTGCGTCACGATGGCGAGATCTACCGCGTCATCGGCGCGCAACCCGGCCCGGCTCCCGCCCACGACATGAGCATCTGGCTCGGCGTGCTTGGGCCGCGTGCGTTGCGGCTGACTGGCCGCGCCGCGGATGGCTGGGTGCCGTCGATGTCGTATCTGTCGCCCATCGAGAGCCTCGACCGGCAAGCCATCATCGACGATGCCGCGCGCGCAGCCGGTCGCGCACCGGCGGCTGTCCGGCGCATCTACAACATCAACGGCAGCTTCGCTGATTCCGCGTCTGCGCCATTCAGCGGTGGCGACCGCGAAGTCATCGGAACAGTCGAGCATTGGGTCTCGGCGTTGACGACGCTGGCGACCGAGTATGGCTTTGGCAGCTTCATCCTCTGGACTGACCCGACGCCGGAAAATCTGCGGCTGTTCATTGACGAGGTCGCGCCTGCTGTACGCGAACGAGTCGCCGCGGTCCGCGCCGGGCGCTAGTGGTCCGGTGGTGGCAGGATGTCGACGCCGTAGGCTGCGGCGGTTCGGATGAAGTGGGCGATATCGGGTGGCCCGTCCGGCATTGGCGGCAGCGTCAGGGATGGCGCCGGCTCACTGAGCGCGCGGAAGAAGCCCTCGAAGCCGGCCGGCGTGCACATGTTCAGCACTCGCACATGCTCCGACTCCAGCGTGAACCGATGCGGCACTCCGCGTGGCAGGACAACAAGCGTCCCTGCCGGCGCGTCGACGTTCGCATCACCGATGACGAAGTTCATCCGCCCTTCAAGCACGTAGAACGATTCGTCTTCACGCTGGTGGACGTGCATCGGCGGCTCGGCGCTGAGCCCCTTCTGCCCGACCTCCTCAACGATGGTGAACGCCCCGCCTGTTTCATCGCCGGTGGCCAGGAATGTCAGCAGATAGCCCGAGTACCAGACAGTGCGGGAGAGATCGTTGCGGTTCGTCCGAACGAAGTTTGCGTTGAATAGCGCCGCCACAGCTCACCTCTTGTTCCATCAGCTACGATATTCGTCAGGAACGCTGACGATGTGGCTGCGATAAAGTAAGGCAGGCTGTCTATCGTGTCAAGCAGGAAGATGATGGATCGCGCAGGCGAGCCGGAACCGATGCTCGGTGCGCTGCTGCGGGTACCGTTCCAGGCCATCAGCGCACGCATCCTTGCTGACCTGCATGGGGCGGGCTATGCAGATCTCCGACCGTCGCATCTCACCGTATTTCAGCATCTGGCGTTCGACGGCTCACGCGTAACCGAACTGGCCGAACGCGCGCAGATGACGAAGCAATCGATGGGCGCGCTGGTCGATCATCTCGTCGCTGGTGGCTACGTCGAGCGCGTCGCCGATCCGGTCGATGGCCGTGCCAGAATCGTTCGTCGTACCGAGCGCGGCATGCTCGTCGAACGCAGCGCGCGAGCCAGCATCGCCGCGCTCGAAGCGGAATGGGCGACCGCACTCGGTGCGGATCGGCTCACCGAGTGCCGGGCGTTGCTGGTTGAGCTGGCCGAACTGCTGGATCGCTAGCCCGCAGCTAGTTATCAACGAACGCCGTCAGCAGCCACGAGACGATGCTGACGATGACACCGCCGAGGAACGCCGCCCAGAACCCGCTAACGTGAAAGCCAGCATCGAACCAGTCGGAGGCGATGCCGGACGCCAGCCAGAACGTCAGCGTGTTGATGACCAGCAGGAACAGGCCGAGCGTCACGATGATCAGGCAGCACGAAACGGCGGTCAGCACTGGCTTGACCAGCAGGTTCACCACTGCCAGCACCGCTGCCATGATCAGGATCGCCGAGACGCCACGATCGTCGTCGATACGAATGCCGGGCACGATCCAGGCGGCCACCGCGACGGATGCGGCAATGATGAGCCAGCGAATGATAAAGCCGATCATGAGTTTGGCTCGTCTCTTTCAATTCAGGTACCGACACCTGCGTATCGCATCAAATCATGTCCATTATTTAATGAACCCGCTATACGACGTGCCACAAAAGTGTTAAAGTACCGACACTAACGTGCGAACGTTCGCGCCGTTTGTACGTTTTCGGGTCGCTGTTGGGGTGGCGGCTCGAGTCTGTGATTCGAAGGGGGATATATTGAGATCACTCGCGGATGAGTTTCGCGCGTTTATCTTGCGCGGGAACGTCCTTGACCTCGCCGTCGCTGTCGTTATCGGCGCAGCGTTCGGTGCCGTTATCACGTCGCTGGTCGAGAATATCCTGACGCCGTTGATCGCCGCGATCTTCGGCAAGCCGGATTTTTCGAACCTCAGCTTCACGATCAACAACAGCCAGATCATGTACGGCGCATTCCTGAACGCCATCATCGCGTTCCTGCTTGTCGCCGCTGCGCTGTTCTTCTTCGTCATCAAGCCGTTCAACCTGCTCATGTCACGGCGCAAGCAGCAGGCTGAGGCGGATCCGACCACTCGCGAATGCCCGTACTGCATGACGGTTGTTCCGATTGCAGCAACGCGTTGCCCGGCTTGCACCTCGGACCTTAAGGCTGCCTGACCTCGTCAGGTCCACACCAGAGCGCGAAGTGAACCCCGGCCAGAATGGCCGGGGTTCACTTGTCGGTGAGTTGGTCAATCGCCGATGCGTGTCCAGGTGCCGCAGGTCTTCGACGTGAATGCTGCATCACTTCCGCTAATCGTCACGGTCTGAATGCTGGTTGAGAATTCGTTGGCGATGATGCCGTCCAGGTCGCCGGTGAAGTCAGACTGGCGCTCCCAGTAGCACCCCTCGCTCGAATCGCTGTTACGCCACGTGCCTGGTCCGACATCGACGCTGACGATCCAGGTGCCGTCGCCGAAATCTGCCGTTGGGCTCGTGGTGATCGCGGACAGATCGGTAGACCAGGTGCCGCAGCCTTCTGAGAAGAAGCCGGTGTCACTGGCGTCGATGCTGACGACAGCGCGGCCGGTATTGATGTCATTCGCGATGATGTCATCAATCGTACCGCCGAAGCCGCTCAACCGCTCCCAGTAGCACATGACACCACTGGCGCCACTGCGGTAGGTGCCGGCCTCGATGTCCTTGCCGACGGTCCACGAGCCGTCGGTGAAGGTCGTGGCGTCCGGGCCGGGTGTTGGCGTCAGGATCGGTGGCTCGGTTGGGTTCGGCTCGGGCTCAGGGTCAGTGCCCGATGTCAGGCTGGAGCGCCACGCATAGTAGTGCTGCCCGACATTACCCGCCTCGACCTGCCAGCCCGACTGGTTGGCCGCATTGAAGGTCAGGCAGCGGCGCTCGAAGCACTGCCACAGCACCGTCGTCGGCTCCCCACCGATCATCACCTGCGACCAGTACGCCTCAGTGATCGGATAGCCCGTGGCGTAGTACGAGTTCTGGAACAGCGGTGCCTCGGTCAGCTCCCCGTTCTCCTGCACCAGTCCCGAGGAGTTCATGAAATCCCAGAAGACCGACGCCACCGTGTGGTCGATGCCCTCGACGGTCAGCCGCTCGGCTGCCGTCACGTTCGCTGGTGGATCGGCTGGTGCCGTCGCCATGATGCCGGAGCCATCGACCCAGGTCGTGAGTGTCGTGCCGACCGCGGTAGCCGGCTGATCTCGCAGACCGAAGGCGGCGATGTCGGCGTAGGTCGGCTGGCTGCCGGGATCACCAGCGATGTTGACCGTCGCCGGGTCGTGCGCCTCGAAGTGCGTATCTCCGAGCTGGAGCTGACCGGTCACCATCTCGACGACGAGCAGACCGTTGGTCACATCCCACGGTTCGGTAGCACCGGACCATGCTGCGTCTTCCATGCGGGACTTGTCGTAGTACTGGACGGTGCGCATGCCACCGGGAGCGTCGTCATACGGTTCCTGGAGTGCGCCGGTGTTGGCCTGCGGTCCCCACATCCAGGTGCGCAGGACATTGCCGTTGGCGACCGGTTGGTCGGTGCGCGCCCAGGTGCGCTGGAAGGCGTCGGTCGCCGGAGTCTCGGCTGCGGCGGAGAGAATCGCCAGTTGGGCGACGGCGAGAGTAAGGAGGGCGGTCCCAATTAACGCCCCGGTGATCCAGGTGGGGCGGCTGGATAAGCGGCCCGTGAATCGGTGTATCGCTGCCATGGGGCACATCGCTTTCTCATAGGATTATTGAGATTCATGCTGTATCGCCAGGGTCACGTACCGTCACGGACGGCGGGCGTGATGGCTCCTTTCATTTGCGCATAGATTGCCTGCACGTGACCTGTCGGAAACTGTCTCGTGGGCGCAGTATAGGAGGGTTTCACGGGTTGTGTCAACGACACCGACCGTGATCTGGCCGGGCTGAAACGATGTCCTAGAAGCTGCCGCCGGCCGCGCCGCTCCCGGCCGAGGCACCCGACCCGGCAGCGCCACTGCTGGATGGCGCGACGCTGCTGTTGAACGCAACCCAGTACGGATAGAAGCCGGCAGTATAGGCCGAGCCGGTCTCCGGGCCGCCCAGCCAGACCGGTAGGTAGCCCGCTTCGCTCGCCTTTTCGAGTCGTTTGTTGAATGCCTGTCCCGATCCGAGCGCCAATGCATAGGGCACGGCGGTGTCGAGATCGAGGTCCACCTGCGGGTTCTTGCCGGCTGCGCCAAGATAGCGCTTGTAGCCACGCCAGGGAGCAGCAACCTGATCGCCTTCGACGGTCGTGTTCGGTATCTGAGAAACGAGGATGATCGCGATCGTGCCGACGAATGCCAGCGGAACGAACCCGATCAGCGCCAACGGACTCTTCGCGATGGCAGCGAGAATGATGACGATGATCGCCAGGCCGTACAGCAGCGCCGCGAAGATCCAGTACGGTTTGCGCCGCTCGTTCGCATCTGTCGCGAACCAGCCGCGCTCGATCAGCTCCTGGCGGATCTGCTTGCGCACATCACCCCACGACTTTCGCACCTTACCCATCTGCTTGTCGCTGACGATCCCGTCCGCGTCCGCCTGCTCGGACAGCGCGCTCCAGATCATCTGCTCGTAGCCGGGCTGCACGTCGCGCTCATCCTGTAGCCGGATGCGGATTTTCTTCTTGCCATCCGGCTCGATGGCGATCGCACCGCGCGCCGCGAGGTCGAGCAGTGTTGCGCCAATCGCCGTATCGGTGACGTTCCCCGCGACGAGCGATCCGGCCAGCGCCGGTGACAGATCGGTTGGTGGAGAGACTGCTTGCGTGACCGGTGCCTTCGACGTCATCCGCGTCGGGATGCGCTGCGACAGCAGGAACCCCGCAGCTGCCGCCAGGACGACACCGAGGAAATTGACGATGCTGAACGCGCCGTCCGCGACCGACCCGGCGAAGCGCTCGGCGGTGCTCGGCTCCGGCGGTGGTGGCGGGCCGAGCGTCAGGTCGCGCTCGATGCGCTCCAGCGCGAGGATGATGGCACCGGCGATGTCGCCGTCTTCCAGTTGGGGCCGCATGTCGCTGGCGATGCGGTCGAGCTCGTACTGCGGCAGGTTGCCATCAATCAGCGACTTCCCGGCGATCAGTGCGTAGGTGCCGTGGTCCAGATTATCCGGCTGCAAATTAAGGAAGATGACCACGCCATCGCGCTGATCCGGTCCGGACTGAATATCCCACGTCTCCATCAGCTCGCGGCCATCAGCAACGGTCTCGTCGTAGTCGGCGTCGCGGGCTGCCAGAAAGACGACCACGGGCGAGCCGGTCTCTTCGACTGCGGCTGCCTGTGTATCGATGCGAGCGATGTTGTCAGCTGTCAGAGCCCCGGTCTGGTCATAGACACGCTGGCCGGGGACGCGGTCGCCGAAGTCGGCGGCGAGGGCAATCAGCGGGGCCGACACTGCCAGGAGCAGGACGACCACCATCACGCACCAGGACCATCGGCGTGGGGGCAATGACATGTAGCAGGACCTTTCGTTGCTCTCCATACCGAATAACCTACCGCCCACGTATCATGCACGAACGGTACCAGTGGGTGGGAGGGTTCGTGCTGCAATCGATCGGGTTGCTCCCGGCGACCGCGTCGTCAGATGCGATGCTGCTGGTCCTCGCGCGTGGCGTGCGTGCATTCGCCGATGGGTTTATCAGCGTGCTGCTGCCGGTCTATCTGCTGGAGCTGGGCTTCAGCGAGTTCCGCGTTGGCGCGATCTCGACCGCAACGTTGCTCGGCTCGGCCGGCTTGACGATCCTCGTCGGTCTGGTTGCCTACCGTCTGCGTCGCCGGAGCCTCCTGCTGGCGGCGGCATTCGTCATGGCGGCAACCGGCTTCGCATTCGCAGCGGTCCACACCTTCTGGCCGTTACTGCTCATTGCGTTTATCGGGACGCTCAATCCCTCGGCTGGTGACGTCAGCGTCTTCCTGCCGCTTGAGCAGACG
Organism: Thermomicrobiales bacterium; assembly: GCA_023954495.1. NCBI lineage: Bacteria > Pseudomonadati > Thermomicrobiota > Thermomicrobia > Thermomicrobiales > Thermomicrobiales bacterium. Next base: position 36,477 of record JAMLIA010000015.1, read on the forward strand.
CTCCTGCCGCAGACGGTTGACGACCGCGAGCGTACGTCTCTGTTCGCGCGCTACGGCCTCGTCGCGTCGCTGGTCGGCGCGGTTGGCGCGCTGGCTGCCGGTCTACCGTCACTGATCGCCCGATCCACCGCGCTGAATCTGCAGGATGCGCTCTCACTCATGTTCGTCGCCTACGCACTGCTGGCGCTGATTGCGATGGCGCTCTACCGCCATCTCTCGCCGGCCATCGAACCCCCGGCAGATGCACCACCGACGCCGCTGCGCGAATCGAAGCGCATCGTCTACACGCTGGCCGCGCTCTTCTCGCTGGATTCATTCGGCGGCGGCTTCGTCGTGCAGTCACTGTTGGCGCTCTGGCTATTTCAGCGCTTCGACCTGTCGATCGCCACGACCGCCACAATCTTCTTCTGGTCGGGGCTGCTGTCGGCCATCTCCTATCCGGTGGCAGCCTGGCTGGCGGGTCGGATCGGGCTGGTCAACACGATGGTCTTCAGCCATCTACCGGCAAACATCTTCCTGATTCTGGTGCCGTTCATGCCGAACCTGTCGCTGGCGATCACGCTCCTCTTCGCACGGAGCCTGCTCTCGCAGATGGACGTGCCGACTCGCAACTCCTACGTCATGGCAGTGGTCACTCCCGCCGAGCGCCCGGCCGCAGCGAGCCTCACATCGGTGCCACGCAGCCTGGCGTCGGCAGCCAGTCCACTGCTGTCCGGCTGGATGCTCTCGCTCTCGCCGTTCGGCTGGCCGCTAGTCGTCGCCGGCACGCTGAAAGGTACCTACGATCTGCTGCTGCTAGCGATGTTCAAGTCGGTGCGTCCGCCGGAAGAACGCTGAGGTTGGTTGTCGGGGGTTGGACGCGGTGGCGATATACCGAGGCCACGCGGGGGTGTCGCCTCACGGCGATGACAGCGCGAGCGCTGTCCCTACGAAGGGATCAAAGGCTATTTGCTCAGGACGAAGCTGGCGGCCCAATCCGCGTCATTCGTGGGGCGCGGATGACGAGCGTGATGCCGGCCAGTAGCAGGAGCGCAATGCCGATTGCCACCCACGGCTGCCGCTTCGGGACAGTGCGGTTGAGATGCTCCAGATAGACGCTGGATTCGTCGAGTCGCCCCGTGCCGGTGCAGGCGTCGGTGTGGATGCGGATCGTGTCCGGCTCATGAATGCCGTAGACCAGATAGTCGACGCCCGACTCAAAGGGGATTCGCTCAGTACCGTCAACGGATACCTGCGCGATTGGCGCGACGTCACCCTTCCAGACTTGCTCGACCTTGACCGTGGAGAACCAGGGCGGTTCCTTGTTGGGATCGTCTGTGGAAGTGACGCGACCGCTGAAGATCACGTCTGCGCGCTCAAAGGCATCGTCAACGGTGAGAATACGGCATGCTCCTGCCGCCTGATCCGGCCAGGCGACCAGCCCAACGACGATGACGAGTGCCAATATTCTCCACATCGTCGCGACCCTCTCCGCTCGCCGTGCCTCCAATTTACTCGCAACCACCATACCGCGAGGTATGGGCAACCCCTCGTCCGGGGCGGACGAGGGGTTGGGAAAAGGGGGTAGGGGTAGAAGTTATCGAAGATAGGCCGACTGGCTGGGCTGCAATGCCATCTGCTGCAGTCGGGCGACGCGGTCCGCAGTCGGTGGGTGTGTGCTGAAGAGCTTGCTGACGGTCGCGCCGGCAATCGGGTTCACGATGAACAGGTGCTGTGTCGCCGGGTTGGTCTGCGCCATCGGGCGTCGCTGGACGCCGGTCTGCAGCTTCTCCAGCGCGCTGGCCAGCGGCAGTGGATCGCCCAGAATCCGTGCGCCGGTCGCGTCGGCCGAGAACTCGCGCGATCGTGAGATCGCCAACTGGATGATCATTGCGGCGATCGGCGCGAGAATCGCGAGGGCCAGCATGCCGATGATACTGCCGCCTTCTTCATCGTCGCGACCGAATCCACCGAAGATCGCCGTCCATTGCAGCATGTTCGCAATCCAGGTGATCGCGCCGGCGATGGTCGCGACAACGGCACTGATCAGCGTGTCGCGGTTGCGGATGTGCGCCAGCTCGTGGGCCATCACGCCGGCCAGCTCATCCTTGCTCAGCAGGCGCTGGATGCCGGTTGTCACCGCGACGGCGGCGTGGTCGGGGTTGCGGCCAGTGGCAAACGCGTTCGGGCTCTCGTTGTCGATGACATAGACGCGCGGCTTCGGCAGGCGGGCCAGCATCGACAGATGCTCGACCATGCCGTGCAACTCCGGCTCCTCGGCCTCCGTCACCTCGCGCGCGCCAGACATCCGCAACGCCAGCTTGTCGGAAAACCACCAGGCACCGAAGTTCAGCACCAGCGCGATGAGCAGGAAGATGGCCGCGCCACTCGGGCCACCTACGAACTGCCCGATCACGACCAGCAGCATCGTGAGCGCGGTTAAGAGTCCGACAGTCTTGATTGTGTTTCCAGTTGTCATTGCCGGACGACCTCCATGGGTTCGTGAGCGTGAGCGTCGGTAGTCGGTATATGAGTCCGACATATTGATCATGCGCTGCACGTATGACAAGGGCATGAAGCGTGGGTGAAGGTTTGCGGTTTGGCTCAAAACCGATGAATCGGCGCTATCCTGTCGCAGAGATTGCGGACGAAGTTGGCATCGCCTCGTCCGCGACGACAGCCGTGCTTTCTCATTCAGGCTCGCACTGGCGGGCAGCCCGGTCACCTACTGTCCTCGCCGTGAGGCGACGCTCCTGCTGGAGTGCAGCACGGCAGCAACCCCCCAGACACAGGACACCCCTCTCCCCGCGGGAGAGGGGGACGGGGGGTGAGGGCCTCTACCCCATCAACTCCTTCGCTATGGCATGGAACCCGGGGATGCAGATATCGTCGGCCTCAGGTTGGTCCGATGTCGGGTAGCTCGATTGCTGAACGATGATGACCTGCGCGGTCGGGTCGACGTAGAGCCACTGGCCGTTGATGCCGATGCCGGTGAAGGCGTTGTGCGCGTTGTGCGTGTGCCACCAGAATGCGCGGTATGACCAGCCTTCCCAGAGCGGCCCGGCCTCGCTCAGGCCGCGCGCGAACGCTTCGCGGTCGCCACCAGCCCGGATCGTCGCGACGACCTCCGGCGCGAGGATTTGCTGGTCGTCCCAGGTGCCGTTCTGCAGGAGCAACTGGCCAAAGCGCGCCAGATCGCGAGCGGCGGCATTTAATCCTGCGCCCGCCATCTCCATGCCGATCCGATCCCGGATCATGTAGGCGTCGCGTTCCATCCCCAACTGCGACCAGATGCGCTCGCTGATGACCTGCGAGACTGGCTTGCCGGTGACGCGCGCGATGATCCAGCCGGCCACCTCGGTATTCGGCGTCACGTAGTGGAACGTCTCGCCGTGGCTGCCTTCCTTCTGGAACTGCGGCAGCAGCTCCTCCAGGTTGCACGGACCCTTCCAGCCGTCCGGGATCGGGCTGAAGCCGCTGGCGATGCCGTAGCGAGCGACGTCACCCTCGCCGAAGTCGTAGACCTCGTCGAAGTGGATGCCGGTCGACATGTCGATCGCGTGGCGGACGGTTGCATCCTGCCAGGCGCTGCCGGCCAGCTCCGGGAGGTAGTCAATGACGGGCGCAGCCTCGTCGATCAGCCCCTCGTGGGCGAGCTGGAGCGCCAGCGTCCCGATGAATGATTTGGTGACCGACATCATCTGATGCTGGCTGGCCGGCCCCATCCCATTGAAGTAGTGCTCGTCGATCAGCGCGCCATCGTGCAGGACCACCAGAGAGTCCGCATAGCTCAGTGCCAGCATCTCGGCGACCGTCCGCTCGCTGCCGCTCGCGTCGGTGAACGACAGATCGCTGAGATCCCTGCGCTGCGCGGGCAGCTCACTCACCGGCCCGCTGCCGCGCGAGATCTCCGCCGTCGGCATCAGCTCGCGCATGTGCTGAAACGCCCAGCGATTATTCGGCGGCTCCATCAGGTTCGCCTGCGTGACGCGCTTATCCGGCGGCGCCGGATAACCTTGCATTAACCCCAGCTCGGCGGCCGTCGGTGGTGACTTCACCATCTTCTTCATCCCCTTTGCGCATTGCTCGGTCGGGACGCACGATACGTGCGCGGGGTGGTGTGGTCAATGCCGTCTGCCCCTCAATCCTCACTAATCGGCAACGCCACGGTGAACGTCGAGCCTTCGCCGGGGGTGGAGCGGACGCGGACCTGGCCGCCGTGGGCTTCGGTGATCTGACGGACGATCGAGAGGCCGAGGCCGGTTCCGCCGACGGCGCGCGAGCGGCCGGTGTCGGCCCGGTAGAAGCGCTCGAAGATGTGCGGCAAATGCTCGGGGCCGATGCCGATGCCAGTGTCGGCGACGGTCAGCTCGGCGACCTGCCCGTGACGACGCAGGCTGACCGAGACCGTGCCGCCGGCCGGTGTGTAGCGCAGTGCGTTCTCGACCAGGTTCCAGATCAGCTGACGCAGTCGTTCCGCATCACCACGGATGGTCAGTGAATCGTTGGCGGTCAGCTCCAGTGTGCGGACGCCGTCGTCGCGCGTGGTGATGCGCTGCGCGTCGTCGACGACGTTGGCGACGAGCGCCTCCAGAGGGACGTCATCGTGCTCGATGGCGAGGTCGGCGTCCGCGTCGGCCAGGAAGAGCAGGTCCTGAACGAGACGGGTCATCCGGTCGACTTCCTCGATCGCGTCGCGGGCGGCGTCGCGCTGCTCCTCGGGCGGCAGTCCGGCAGCAAGCAGCTCCAGGTTGCCGCGCACGACCATCAGCGGGTTGCGCAGCTCGTGGGACGTGTCGGCGACGAGTGTGCGCTGCCGGTCGAGCATGAGGCTGATGCGATCGAGCAGGGCGTTGAAGGTCAGCGCCAGGCGTCCGATCTCGTCCGGCTCGTCAGCTTCTGGCACCCGTTCATTGAACTCGCCGGTCTCGGCGATGCGCGCGACGCGGTTGGTCAGGTCGGAGACCGGCTGCAGCGCCTGGCGCGTCAGCGACCAGGTGCCGATCAGACCGCCGAGCAGGGCGAGGATGCCGCCGGCCAGCAGGAGCGTGCGGAACTCGGCGATCGTCTTCATCATCGGGCTGAGCGATTCGGAGAGCTGCACGACAGCGACCGTCTCGCCATTGATCGTGAGCGGGCTGTAGCGCGAGCGCAAGCGGACACCGCCGATCCGGACAGTCTGGTAGATGTCCTCACCGGAAGCGGCAGCCGCGACGGCCTCGGGATCGAGCGGGACGGTCTCGGCGGTCAGCGACGAACTGGCCAGAGAGCGACCATCAGTGCCGAGAATATGGATATGGATGTTCTGCGCGCGCAACTCCTGTCCCGGCGTTGGCGGTGAGAGCACGAACATCTCGTCGAGCAGGTGCTGGGCGTCGAGGCGGTCGCCACCGCGGATGACAACGGCGCGCTCGATCTGGCCGGCCAGATCGGCCAGCTCATCGTCGATGCCGGTCGTCAGCGTCTGGCGCAGGATGAGGTAGATGGCGCTGCCCAGGATCGCCAGCGCGATCAGGAACGCGACAGTGTAGATCAGCGCCAGGCGAAACCGCAGCGACATCGAGCAGCCCCGCGTCTAGTCGCTCGGCTGACGCAGGCTGTAGCCGACGCCGCGAATGGTCTGAATGATGCGTGGATCGCCCTCCGACTCCAGTTTCTCGCGCAGCCGCTTGATGTGGACGTCGATGACGTTGGACTCGGGGAAGAAGCTATCGCCCCAGACCGCGTCGTGAATGCGGTCGCGCGAGAGGACCTGGCGCGGATGGCGCATGAAGTATTCGAGCAGCTGGTATTCGGTCAGTGTCAGGTCGATAGGGCGCTCGCCGCGAACGACTTCATGCGTCGTGGAGTTGAGGCGCAGGTCGGCGAAGACGAGCGCTTCCTGATGCTCGTCACCGGCGCGTCGCAAGAGCGCGCGGATGCGGGCCAGCAGCTCATCGAACGCGAACGGCTTGACCAGGTAGTCGTCAGCACCGGCGTCGAGGCCGGCCACGCGGTCGGGAACGCGGTCGCGCGCGGTCAGCAACAGGATCGGCAGGCGTGGCTCGGCGGCGCGCAGGCGGCGGCAGACCTCCAGCCCGTCGATGCCGGGCAGCATGACATCGATGATGACGAGATCGGGCAGCTCGCCGAGGGTTTTGTCGAGCGCCTGCTCGCCGGTTTCGGCGAGATCGACCTCGTAGCCGGCGAAGATCAGGCCGCGTCGCATCATGGCGAGAATCTTGGCGTCGTCATCGACGACGAGCACTTTGTCAGCCATATGACTCCATTTGCATATGCGCGATTGAATATGTCATCAAATCTTCATCTTACTGTCATCGGGGCGTCAGGGCTCGTGCGTAACATCACAATCGTTCAACGTCTTGCCGGTACCCGAGTCGCATCGTCGCGGCCCAATCTGAGTATAGCGGCACGCACCTTGCGAACGTTGAACCATAGATCGACTGGACGATAGGCTGGAGCCTCTGGATACCCCGTAATCGATCGACCTCGATCGTGGCGCGAATCAAGCTGTGGTTCGCGGATGCGCAAGGCAGTTACCGTCGCTGCCAGCGCCCAAAGGCTTTCCGTAGACGGAATCTACAGTTTCCTCTCACTCCAGTCCCTATCGCCGTACAGCGCGCGGGGCTCCGGTAACACCGGAGCCCCGCAGTCGCTTTTGCGGCCCGGGATGACGCCAACCGCCGCGCCCTCTATCATCGTTCAACAGCTGGTCATTCACTGACGCGCGGCACGGAGGGGGCGTGATGCAGGCAGATCATCCGTTGGCGGTCTGGCTCGGATTACTGACACCAGCCGAGCTTGATGAGCTGGCCGCCGAATATGACTGGGTCGAGACGCACCTCGACTGGCGTGCCCGCCCGGCCATCGCCGCCGTCCTCGAAGCGATCGACGACCTCATCATCGAGCAGCGCCGCCGCGGCACAATCCCGCCTCCCGCGATTGCGCGCATCGAGCAGACCATGGCGCTGCTCGACCGCCGCGATATTCAGGATCTCTTCCGCTCGTACCGCCGCCTGGCGCGCAATCGCGCTCGCGATGCCAGCGAGCCGGTGCAGCGCTTCCACGCCGCCGTTGGCGATCTGCTGTCCGCCGCGCTGGTCGCGCGCGAATCCGAACCGGGGAGCTTTCAATGAGCCAGCAGCCTGACCCGATCTACTTCGCCGACGCCGCAGCGCTGCGCGCCTGGCTCGATGAGCATGCCGCGACTGCCTCCGATCTGTGGGTTGGCCTGTACAAGGTCAGCAGCGGTAAGGCCGGGATGCGCTGGCCGGAACTCGTCGATGAAGTTCTGGCAGTCGGCTGGATCGATGCGACTCGCAAGACGGTTGACGACGAGCGCTACGTCATTCGCATCGTCCCGCGCAAGACCGGCAGCCGCTGGAGCCAGGTCAACATCCAACGCGTCGCGGAGCTGACCGTCGTGGGCCGGATGCGCCCGGCTGGCCTCGCCGCCTTTGAGGCGCGCAAGCAGATCGATGGTGCGGCGTATTCATATGAACGAACCGTCGAGCTGAGCGCCGAGCAGGAGACGGAGTTCCGCGCGAATCCGGCTGCCTGGACATATTTCAACGCCCAGCCCGCGTCGTATCGCCGGGCGGCCATCTGGTGGGTCGTGGGTGCCAAGCGCGACGACACCCGCGAACGACGGCTGGCCGAGTTGATCACCATCTCCGCGCGCGGTGAGCGGCTGCGCCAGTTTCAGCGCAAACGTTAACGCGCCGATTGGCCAAACGGTCAGGTCGCCGCGTACCGACTGGTCGTGTTTCCGGATTATCGAGGCTGGTAGCCTGAACTTCGTCGCCAGGGTACGGCGACGTGCATACGCTCGAAGACTGACGAATGGATTTCTTGACGATGACTGCACATCCATCTGCGCTTGATTACGCCAGCGATCAGCCGGAGCCGAACCGTCGCCGCACGAAGGTGATCGGTGGATTTCTCGTTGGTCTGCTCGCGCTGCTCATTGTCGGCGGCGGGGTAGTACTCGCCTTCCGCATGCTGCTTGGCCACGATGACCGTGCCACAGCGGCCTATGCGCCGCAGGACAGCGTGATCTACGTGGCAGCGAACACCGACCCCACCAGCAGGGCCTGGCTGAACGCCTGGCAGTTGGCTCGCAACGCCGGCATCGACGACGATCTCTCGCGGCTCCCGCAAGAGGGACTGGATGACGTCGGCGAAGATCCGTCGCTCTGGGACGACCTGATTCGTCCGGCGATTGGGCGCGAGGTCGGCTTCGCTGTCTGGCAGCCGGCTGGTCAGGACGGGCCGGACGTGGCGCTCGTCGTGATGATCGCCGACGAGAACGCTGCCGAGCAGGCCATCGCGCGGATTCTCGACGGCGAGACGCCGGAAACTCGCACCTATCGTGACATAACCTATCAGGTGAAGGACGAACAGACCGCCGTCGGCATTGTTGACGACGCGATGATCGTCGCATCCGGAAGCGATGCGTTCCAGCACGTCATCGACGCGCGGCGTGATGGCGCGCTCAACGACATCGAGCAATTCACCAGCGCCGCCGATCGTGCAGCCGATGATCCGCTGCTCTTCAGCTATGTCGACGGCCCGGCCATCACCGCGCTGGCGCGGACACATCCGGACGCCGCGCAGGCCTACGGTTTCGATGCCAGCGCGATGCAGACCTGGAGCGGTGCCGGGGCGATGACCTTCACGGTCAAGGCGTCCGGTGACACGTTGCGCTTCGCGACGCTGACCGGCGGTCGCCCGGCAGACTTCCCGACGACTGCGACCGACGGGATTGCGGCCGATGATCTGCCCGCATCGACCATCTTCGCGGTCGCTGGCGTCGATTTGTACGAGTCATTCCTGAAGCCGACCATCGGTCAGGCTACCGCGCTGGACGCCCCGCTGTCCGACGGCTCCGATGCGGCCGATGCAATCGCCGGTCTCGCCATGGATGACGATCTGCTCTCGCACCTGGTCGGCTCGTACTCCTTCAGCTTCGCCGCGCTGACTGACAGTTCCAGCCCGTTCGGGTTCAGTGGTGCGGCTCGCTTCCAGAGTGATGTCGATGACACTTCCGCCGTGACCAGCCTCGTGAACGACGTCGCCGATTCGCTGGCTGACATCGGTGTGCCGATGACGCGGACGGACACCGGCTTCAGCATCTCCGGCTCCGGCGTGCCGGTCTTCGGCGATGTCGCGGTGGATGACAATCTCACGGTCGGCTTCCATCTGGGCGATGGTGTCGGTGATGGCACGCTGGCGGACGATTCGCAGTTCGCTGATCTGATGGACGCGCTGCAGGACGACTCGACGATGATCGGGTATCTTGCGCTGGATCGACTGATTGGGCTGATCCCGGAGGACGAGTGGCGTGACGTCTCGCCGCAGACGCGGGCGGCGCTGGAGTCGCTTAGCGGGATGGGCTGGTCGGTCGCACCGGACGGCGACGGACTGAGCGCAGAGTTGTTGCTGACCGTCACGAAGTAGGGCACATGGGAGGACAGGCAATGGCGAACACGGACATCGTCGGCATCTGGCGACTGGTCGCCATCGAACGGCCGACCGCAGACGGCAGCGTCGCGCGCGACGACGCGCCGCACGGCTTCCTGCTCTACGACGCGAGCGGCTGGTTCGCTGAGTCGTTCTCAACCCATGGACCGGACGGCAACGTCCTCACCGTCCTGTACTGCGGCACCTGGGAGACCGACGGCGACAGCGTCTTCCACATCCCGGCCATGCACGCCGACCCGGCCAACATCGGCAAGCGCCTGCAGCGCCAGTTCGTTGTCGATGGCGACCGCTTCACGCTGATCTCCGGGCCGGTTCGGCTGCACGGCGAGCGCCTGCGCTAGCCCTGCTCGACCTGTTCCCACTGGTTCGTCTGCCCGGCGCGAAGGGCGGCATCGAGCAGCGCCTGGGCCGCGATGCCGTCCGCAAAGGTCGGTTCCGGCGACGGGCCACCGCTGCGGATGGCGTCGACGAACAGCCCGGCGATGGTGGTGCGCGGGTTCACCGCGTCCGGCTGCTCGATCGGCTGCGGTCGCTCATCGCCGGGGCCAGCCATAAGCAGCTCGGTGCCGGCCACAATCAGAGAGCCCTTTTCGCCGTGTAACGACATATCCCATTCGCCACCATTGTAGGCTACGGGCACGCCGCGAATGGTCAGCAGCGCACCGCTCGCGTAACGTCCGAGGACGACGAAGCCGTCGTCCGCATCGACACCCTGCAGGGCGTCGCGATCGGCCAGCGGGATCTCAGTTCGCGAGGTGATCGTCTGGGCGGCGACGTCGACGACCGGACCGCCGATCCAGAGCATCAGGTCGGCCAGATGCGGCCCGACCGAGCTGGCCAGCAGGCCGCCCGACTGCGCCGCGTTGCTGAACCAGGCTGCCTTCGAGCTGCTCCAGAGCGGTGAGGCGAGGTATCTCTCCGGGTTCATCGTCACGCGTATGTCGGCGGCGACCAGTCGGCCGATCTGCCCCGCGGCCACAATGTCGTGCGCCCGTCGCCAGTGGGCCATGAAGCGCTGATGGAAATTGATCATCGCTACGACGCCGGCAGCCTCGGCTGTATCGCGCATTGCGCGCGTCTCGGCCACCGTCGATGCCATCGGCTTCTCGCAGAACAGATGGACGCCGGCTGCGGCTGCTTCCCGAACCATGTCGGCGTGCAGCGCCGGTGGACTGGCGATGATAATGGCGTCGACATTCGGCAGCAGTTCCCGATAGTCCCCCGTCGCCTGCGGGATGTTGAAGCGCTCCGCCAGCGCGTCCGCGCGCTCCGGTTGCGCTGACGCAACCCCGGCGACCTCGACATCCTTCAGCTGCTGCAGTACCTCGACATGGTGCGCACCGAATCCGGTGCCGATCACCCCGACCCGCACGACCTCACTCATCGCTTCGCCCCCCTCTGCGTCAAACAACGGCATGGTATCGCGTCGACGCCGATCGGGATACGTTCCCGGTCGAATCGGGAATCTGTCTGACGACACGGGCTGTGGTGCTGCATAGGCTGGTGACAGTGATCGTTGCTACCGTCATTGTTGAGAGGATCTCTCCCATGTCGACACAGGCCCACGCTCTTACACGAACCGATCGACCGACCTCAGTACGCTGGGCTGTCATCATCACAATCGTTGGGCTGATCGCGGGCATCCCGTTCTATTTCGCACCGGGTTTCGATGATGTCCCGATCGGAGCGACCGTGTTCTCGATCGTCGCAACCATCGTCACGCTGGTTGTATTGCGATCGCTGTGGGACGGTCGGCGCTGGGCAGCGATAGCCTTCTTCGCGATCACGCTGCTGAACGCGCTGTCAAGCGTCCCGGGTCTCTTCGACCCACCAAGTGGCTGGGTGACGGCCGCGATTGTGGTCGGTCTTGTCTTCACTGCCCCTGTCCTGGTCTTGATCGCCCTGCCGGAGTCGCGTCGCTCCTACCACTGATCCCACGGCTCCGCTGTCTGCTCCGCCGGTTCGTCCGGTGGGGCAGACTGTTGCTCAGCCAACTACAATACGAGTACGTGACATAGCAACCGGAGACTCGTCGTGCAGGCAACCAACGCTGTGGCGCCCGCGGTGCCGATTTCGCCATCCGTCCCGACCCTGCGCCAGCCAGTAACGCTTGCCTCGCGCTGGATCTGGCCTGCGCGGCTCCTCATTGTGCTGTTAGCAATAGTGGCGATTGCGGTCGCGCAACCGTGGACGAATCTGCCAGACACGTCGTTTGTGGAGAACAGTGTGCCCGGCTTCCCGCGTGGCGAGGTCGTACAGGAGGGTTTGGGTCAGCTTGGCATTGCACCCCGCACACTCGTCTGGGGGCTCACTGCGCTTAGTCTTGCCGAGGTACTGCTCGCCATCGGCATTGCCGGTCTATTGCTTTGGCGCTGCGCGCGCGAGGCGACGTCACTACTGATCTGCATCTTCCTGATCACCAGTAGCTGGGCGACCTATCCGCCGGACCTTGCCACGATGGCAGAGACCGAGCCGACCCGGGCGCTGCTCGACGGGATCGTTACCACTCTCTTCCCCACGTCACTCGTGCTGCTGCTGTTCATGTTCCCCGATGGCCGTTTCACGCCGCGCTGGACTGCCCTGCCGGTCGGCGTCATCCTGCTGGGCTGGATGTATGAGTTCTTTCTCCATCCAGCTTCCGCCATGACGACCAATGTCGCGTTGGACATTGCTTCCCTGGCCGTCGTGCTCGTGCTCGCCGTTTTCGCGCAGATCTATCGATACCGACGTGTATCCGGGCCAATCGCGCGTCGGCAGTCGAAGTGGTTCGCCGTTGGCATCTCGATGGCATTCGGGTTGTTCGTAGTGGCCAACGTCATCCTTGAAGCGACCGACATTGATCAGCCTGATACTGCGCCGGTACGGGCACTGCTACTTGGGCTGCTCGCACTCATCCTGATGTCGCTCATCAGCGTCGTCGTGCCGGTGACACTCGCCATCTCGCTGCTGCGCTTCCAGCTCTTCGATATCGACCTCGTCATCAATCGCACACTGGTCTACAGTGGGCTGACGGCAGCCATTGTCGGGCTCTATATCGCCATTGTCGGCGGGCTGAGCGTACGGCTGCACACCGGCCGCAGCCTCCTCGTCTCGCTGATTGCCACCGGCATCGTTGCGGTCATTTTTCAGCCGCTGCGGGATTGGCTGCAGCGCTCCGTCAACCACCTCCTGTATGGTCAGCGCGACGAGCCGTATGCCGTGCTGACCCGTCTCGGCCGCAACCTCGGCGGCACGCTTGCGCCGGCTGCCGTTGCGCCGACGATCGTGGTAACCGTGACGGACGCGCTGCACTTGCCCTATGCCGCCATTGCGCTGCGAGCGCACGGTCAGGAGGAGATCGTCGCCGAGGTTGGCTCACCGGGTGCCATCGTGGCGCTGCCCCTTGTCTATCAGGGCGAAACGCTCGGCGACCTGCAAGTTTCGCCCCGCGCCGGTGAGTCGCTCGGACGTGAAGACCGCCGTCTGCTGGAAGACCTGACTCGCCAGATCGGCCCGGCGCTGCATGCCGCCCAACTGACGAGCGATCTTCAGCGCTCGCGTGAGCGGCTGGTGCTGGCGCGGGAGGAGGAGCGCCGCCGATTGCGGCGCGACCTGCACGACGGCCTCGGACCACGATTGGCCGGGCTGACTCTGCGGCTGGAGGTCGCCCGTGACCGGCTGCATCACGATCCGCTGGCCGGTGAACTGCTCGACGATCTGTCGGAGCGCACGCGTGTGGCTGTTGACGACATCCGACGGTTGGTCGACGGACTGCGACCGCCGGCACTCGATGACCTCGGGCTGGTTGGCGCGCTGCGCCAGACCGTCCAGCCCTACGAGTCGGCCAGCCTGACCATCGCCGTCGATGTGCCCGACGCGCTGCCGGCTCTCCCGGCTGCGGTCGAGGTGGCAGCCTTCCGCATCGCTGAGGAGGCGTTGACCAACGTCGTTCGTCACGCTGATGCCCGGCGCTGCCTGGTTAGTCTGACGCATGCAGGTGGCAATCTCATCGTCCTCGTTGAGGACGACGGTCATGGCATACCGGCAAATCGAACATCCGGCGTCGGCCTCGTCTCGCTGCGTGAGCGTGCCGCAGAGCTTGGCGGCTCCTGCGTCATCGAGTCGCGCCCCGACGGCGGGACCCGCGTGCACGCATTGCTGCCCTGCCGAACAGACGAAGGGCAGGATGATGGATAGTCAGCCGGTCGATATCCTGATCGCTGATGACAGCCTCGAATTCCGCGAGGGCTTGCGCCAACTGCTGGAAGCCCAGCCGGATCTGCGCGTGGCGGGCGAGGCGACGGATGGTGAGCAGGCGATCGATCTCAGCGCGCGTCTGCAGCCGGATGTCGTGCTGATGGATCTGCAGATGCCGGGGCTGAATGGCATCGACGCGACCCGCCGCCTCGTCTCCGCGCAGCCGCACGTCGGCGTGCTGGTCGTCACAATGTTCGAGGATGACGATTCGGTGTTCGCCGCGATGCGTGCCGGAGCGCGTGGTTACCTGCTGAAAGGCGCGCGGAAGGCCGAAACGCTGCGGGCGATTCGCGCTGTCGCCAACGGCGAGGCGATCTTTAGTCCGGCGATCGCGCGGCGCATGATGGGGTTCTTCGCCATCAGCCGACCCGTGCAGGCAACGAGTCTCTTTCCGGAGCTGACCGATCGCGAGCGCGAAGTCTTGAACCTGATCGCCCAGGGCCGCACCAATGCCGAGATCGCGGACGGCCTCTATCTCTCACTGAAGACCGTGCGCAACCATGTTTCCAACATCTTCGCCAAGCTACAGGTGGCCGATCGCGCCCAGGCGGCGATCCGAGCGCGGGAGGCCGGGCTGGGCAACCAGGAGAGCTGAGCCGATACTCAGACGACGAGTGTCCCGCCCGCCTGCCGGATCGCCGCGACGAATGCCTCGGCGACGGACGACAGCGGCTCGTCGCTCGTGGCGCGAGCCAGCGCGGTACGTCGCTCGAACGGCGGCGCGTCGGTGACGGCGATCTCGGCGAGGTAGCCATCCAGCAGGTCGTCGGCGACAAGATCCTCGGTCAGGAACGCGACACCACCACGCCTCCGTAGCAGACGCCGCGCTGTGCCGAACGGCGCTTCAATGACGGCACCGGACCCGTGGGGGATTGCGCGGACGGCGTCAACGAACGCCGCATCCCAGCCGATCAGCACGAACGGGTTCGCCGATGCGATGACATCGGTGAATGCGACCGCACCTCCGCGCGCCAGCGGGTGCGCGGGCGACGCCACCGGCACCAGCCGCTCGCGGAATTCGATCAGCGCCTGTAATCCGGTTGGCGGCGGCGTCCAGCCAATGATGCCGAGCGTCAGCACGCCGTCGCGCAGCAGCTCGGCGAGATCGTCGCTACTTCCTGCACGCACGTCGATATCGACGGCGGGATGCTCGTCGCGGAACGCAGCGATGGCGCGCGCAGCGAAGCCACCCGCCAGCGAATCGAGCAGCCCGAGTGCCAGGGTGCCTTGCTCGCCCGCCGCCGTTGCCCGCGCGGCAGCGATGCCTTCATCCAGCACCTCCAGCGCCCGCCGTGCGAACGGCAAGAACGCCTGCCCCATCTCGCTCAGCGCGATCGAGCGACCCATCCGCACGAACAGCTCGCCGCCGACCTCCTGCTCCAGCACCCGCATGCGCGCGCTGATCGTCCCCTGAGCAATGCCCAGATCCGCCGCAGCCCGACTGAAGCTGCCGACCCGCACAATCCGCTCGAATGCTAGAAGCTGGTCGCGATCCAATGGACGGCTGCCCCCTCTACAAATCCACAAACACCGGCTTGCGTGCCTCAAAGCACGTCACCGCCGTGAAGCCTGCCGCATCCAACAGGTCGCGGGCAGTGTCGAAGTGGTAGCCGATGTGTTCGGGGCGGTGGGCGTCGGAGCCGACGGTGATGATCTCGCCGCCCAGCTCGCGATACCACTGCAGCACCGGCAGATCGGGCGACGGGATGCCGACCGGGCGGCGGGCCGTGCCGGTGTTGATTTCGATGCCGATGCCGTGCTCGATTGCGGAGCGCAGGATGGCGCGCAGCGGCTCCTCGTAGTCGGTGCTGTCGTAGCCACCGTGGACGCTGAATCCTGCCCGCTTCGGCACGTCGATGTGGCCGATGACATCGAAGCCACCGGCCGCGACGACATCCAGCATCTCACGGTAGTACGCCTCGTAGGCGGCGCGCGCATCCCAGCCTTCGAAGTAGTCCGGAGTCAGCGTCATCCGTCCAGTGACCCAGTGCAGCGAGCCGAGTACGAAGTCATATGGATAGGTCGTGAGGAGTTGGTGGGCTTCGCTGCCGAAGCGATGCGCCTCGCCAATCTCGACACCAGCGCGGATCGTCAGCCGATCCCCGTAGCGCTCACGACAGGTCGCCAGCTCGGCGAAGTAGGCGTCCGGCTGATAGTAGCCGGTGCAATCGTCGAGCGGTTCCCAGTCGGCGTGCTCGGTGATCGAGATTTCACGCAGGCCGAGCGCGATAGCCGCCTCGCACTGGCCGGTCATCGCCGCCTGCGAATCGCAGGAGAGCGCAGTGTGCATGTGATAGTCGTGCGGGATCCTGGCCACCGGTGTTGACCTCCTCGATGGACGGCGCTGGCTTACTCCATCGCCGCCGCGAACAGCGCATTGAACAGCAGACGGTAGGTGCCACGGGCCTGGGCGCGGAACTGTGGGCGGAAGCCGAAGAGCACGGCGCGGCCTTTGTCGACTGGAACCTCAAGCAAGGCACCCTTGCCGCGCAGATGCTCACCGCCGAGCATCCAGCCGGAGAGTAGCTGGTTCTGTAGCGGGTAGCGTCCGACGACGGACACCTCGCCTTGCGGCGCGGCGACCTCAAACGCCGGTGAGTTGACGAACAGGATCGATGCTTCGCGGTCGTAGCCCCAGGCGATTGGATGCGTCGGATCGAGCAGCAGCCGCAGCAGCGATCCGGGATTGTAGAACGTCTCGGGGCGCGCCCCCTCCAGCGCGTTCGTGACCGGCAGGTAGAGCTGCTTGATCGCGACATCGCAGGCGCTGTCGAGCGTGATGAGCGTCCCGCCGCCCTCGACGAAACGGCGCAGGTTCATGATGCCCAGCTCTCCGAGACCACCCGCGTACTCGGCTGGATAGTCAGAGATCGGGTTGCCCTCCAGGATTTCGCGGGCCGGCTGCTGTGGCAGGAGGATGACGTCGAAGCGCTCGGCCAGGCCGCCCTGGCGGAGGTCGCGGTCGCGGATCGTCTCGAAACGCTGGTCGTAGTGTTCGAAGATGAAGCGCGTCCAGCCTTCGTCGATGCCGTTTGGCCGCCAGGAGCGGTAAAGCCCGATCCGTGGCGCAGCGAGGCGGGCCAGACTGCCGTTCAGGTCGGCGCTGCTGGTGGCGTTGGCGATGACGTGCGTCGTCCGCGCGACCTGCTCGACCGTCTCGCGGGCCAGACCATCGACGACCCAGGTGCCGAGCGGCAGGGACGCGCCGGGCGATGCGACGCGCGAGACACTCCCTCCGGCGGCCAGCAGCAGGTTGACGGCACGGACGCTGGCGTTCACTCGTGGGTCGAGCGCGAAAACGTTTCCCGCGCCGACCACGCCGCCCTCCGGCAGCGCGACCTCGTTGACCGGCTCCAGCTTGGCCTCGAACGCGTGCTCGACCGGCGTCGTGCTGACGCCCATCTGGATCGGCAGCGAGTGAGCGGTGATGTCGTACGGCGGCTTCGGCGGTCCACCCGGGTAAAGTCGCAGGTCTGGGTAGCGCTGCGTCTCCAGCATCGTCTTGGCGAAGCGGCCAGCCGGCTGACTGGTCATGATGACGTGCGATCCGGCTGGGAACTCGACCCCGTCGGCGGTCAGCGGCTCGGTGGCGCGCTGCACCTCGACGCCGCCAGTGCGCAGGACATCCAGCATCTCGGCGGCCCTGACCGGGTCGGACTGGTCGGAGGGGACGACGAAGGCGTACGGCGTCGATCCCTCGACGGCGTGGCGCTGAATGCTCAGGAAGTTGCGCACCCAGCGATCGCGCCAGGCCGCAGCGGTGTTCAGCGCCGCCCAGCTGGCGATCGTGTTGTAGTCAACGATGTCGCGCAACGTCCAGTCGCCACCCGTCCAGGGCAGCGGATGGTTCCAGGTGGCAACCAGCGGGTCGAACCCACGCCGCTCGGCCAGCTGGGAGCGGGTCAGGTGGATCGGCGAGGCGATCCGCACGCTGGCCGCCTCGGAGAGAATGCGGACGCCGCCGTGGTAGTGCTGGTAGGCGCGGGAGGGTGAGTAGGCGTCGAAGATGATGTTCGTCGCCACACCGGCCTTGCCGGCCGCCGTCAGGTCGGCCGCCATCGACTGGCCCATCAGCGCGACTTGCGAGCGCAGGATCGGATCAACGTTCGGATCGTACGGATCGATGAACGGCGGCAGGACATAGCGCGCTCCGTCCTGCATCATCTGGTGCTGATCGAAGACGATGTGCGGATGCCAGACGTTGTGGATCTTCTCGATCGCCAGCCGCGTCTCGGCCTGAGTGAACATAAACCAGTCGCGGTTGTTATCGTGGCCGGTGTAGGTGTGGTAGAGCGTCGGTGGCTGCGAGCCCTCGTGCGGCGTGCCGAGCGACTGCTCGTACCAGTCGGCGACCAGCTCCATGCCGTCCGGATTGAGCGACGGCACCAGCAGCAGGATCACCTCATCGAGAATGCGCTGCACCTCGGGGTCGTCGCGTGTGGCGAGATCGTAGACCAGCTCCGGCGTCATCTGCACCGCGCCAACCTCGGTCGCATGGATCGAGCAGGTGAGCAGCAGAATGGTGCGGCCATCTGCGAGGAGCGGTTCTGCCTCCTCATCCGAGAGCCCACGCGGATCGAACAGGCGCTGCTGGACCTGGCGCAGGTGATCGATGCGGGCGAGGTTGTCGGGCGACGAGATGGTCAGCAGCACGAATGGCTGCCCCTCGGTCGCCGTCCCAAGCTGCTCGAATTGCACCCGGTCGCTTTCGGCGGCGATGTCCTGGAAGTAGGCCAGCATAGCGGGCCAGCGCACCAGTTTGCGATCGCTGCCCATCCGAAAGCCGAACCGATCCTCGGGACGCTGGAACATGATCTTTCCCTCCTCCACGAAACAACGGGTCGATAGTAACCGATGCCGGTACAATGCGGGTTGACGTAGATGAAGTAAGGGCACGCAACGGATGCTGACGATCTCGAACAGACCGCGCAGCTGTGCTTCGCGCACGCGCGTGCGCGTGAAGCGTCTTGCGTTTGTGGTTGTCGTGCTGTCGCTCATGCTGCTGATGGCTGCCTGTGATGTGGACGGTGCGCCGGCGGCAACGCCGGTGCCGGGCGCCAGCCCGACCGGCACGCTCACCCCGGCCGGCGATGTCCTGCGGATCGATGGCGTGCCCGTGCGTCAGGTCGTGATCCCATCGCCGGATACCGGGCCGGTCTACGCGCTGGCCGGCGACCGCCTCTTCCGCATGAAAAACGAGGCATGGATCGAAATCGGCATCGACCGCTATGTGCGCCGCTATCTCGTTGACTCCGAAGAGCTTGACCGCATCTTTCGCGGTCGGCACCGTGTATGCGGCTCCAGTCCGCCTGAAGACGACATCCCGATGGAGGTGTCGAGCGACGGCGGGGCGCATTGGCGGCAGCTCACGCTCGGATCGAACATCGAGCCGATCATGTTCGATCCGACCGACCACGATGTCATCTATGGTGCGGATTGCAGCAGCCTGGTGATCACGACCAACGCCGGGAACACCTGGAATCGCATCCGTGCGCTGCCCGGCTACTCCGTCGTCGATGTGCGAATGACAGGCACACGGCTGCTCGTGCTGGGCGTCAACCCGACCGGCAACAGCGCGCTGACCACCGTCGATGTCACCGATCCGCATTCGCCGGAGGTCGGCGACATGCTGCTGATCGCCGACGGCATCACCCGGATGGACGCCAACCATGAGCAGATCGTTGTCGCCGGTGGCGGCATCATCCACATCTCGGTCGATGGTGGGCAGACCTGGACCCAGTCGGTCGCGACGATCGAGGAGGATTCGCTCGAAACGCCGGGCAGCGATGCGACCCCGGCGCGGATGCCGCTCGGCAATGTCCTGTCGCTGCTGATCGGTGCGCAGGGCACGATCAAACGTCTCTACGCCGGCACGCCGAACGGTCTGCTCGTCTCGCAGGACGACGGCCTGACCTGGGTGCGCTACGACGAAATCCCGCCCGACGCCATCGTCACCCAGATCCAGTACGGCCTGGCCAATGCTGACCTCTACGTCACGACAAACCCCGGCGTGGTGATGGTGCCTGCTCCGTGAGCGCGAGCAATGCCGCACCGCGTGGTTCATCGCTCCTTGGCTGCGCGAGAATCCGCATCGCGACGAGCGCGATGGCTGGCAGCAGAAGCCCGGCGAAGCGGATGACGAAGCGCACCAATCCCCTCTCAGATGCATCATGCCTGCAACACCATTGATAGTAGCGATTCTGCATTACTTCCGTACGGACAGGACCCGGCCTGTCCTCGTCGTGAGACGACCATCTCGTCCTGGATGACGGCGGACTCGGCATTTCGCCACCACAGCGGTTCCGATTTGTAGGGGCGTATCGCATACGCCCATTTTGACCGTGATCAGTTCCGACCGACAGCCACGGTGTTCGGGTGCCCATGTTGGACGGTCGTGTTTGCGGCCGGGCGTATGCGATACGCACCTGCATAATCGTGTTCCCAACGCGCGTGGGTGATACGTGCGTGCCCGACGAAAGTTGTTAGGTATGCCGACACGGGAGTTGCATGTCCAGATCGCGGTTATCTGCGCGGGTGTGTCGCCTCAGGACGATGACACAGCAATACAGTGTGAGCGAAGCCTTTGCGCTCGATCATTCGTCGGCGTGCTGCACGGGTGGCGGGAGACCGTCGCCTCACGGCGAGGACAGGCCAGGTCCCAACGTTGTCGCATTAAAAAAGAGATGGCTCCGGATAGACTGATGGTGTCGAGCCGATCGGTCTATCAAGCGGAGCCACCATCATGCTATCAAGCCAGCCAGTCATCCACCAGCGCCAGTTCCGTCGGTTCCTCGCCCCACTCGTCGAGGCCGCCG